>NZ_CAWUDM010000122.1:0-15689 GCF_963920855.1 Nostoc sp. CCY0012
CTGCCCCCTGCTCCCTGCCCCCCTGCCTCTTCTCCCCTACTCCCTAGTTTTAAACCACTCAACAACTCCATCAGCCACAGCCCTAGCTAATTTTTGCTGCTCTTGGGGATTTTCTATCCATTCAAATTCTTCAGGATTAATCATAAAACCTAATTCCAATAACACCGATGGTGCTGCATGGGGACGTGTCAGGGCTAAATTATTCCAAAACACGCCGTAGGAAGGTCTATCTAGCCTTTTCACTAAATAGTTATGCATAAATATAGCTAGGCTATGAGCTTGGGGATGATACCAGAAAGTGCCGATTCCCTTGGTGTTCTCGGCGTCACCACTATCAGGTAAGGCGTTGTAATGTATGGAAAGGGCGATCGCAGGTGATTCTCGATGTATCATGGCCATGCGATCGCCTAGGGAAACTTCAACATCAGTGTCTCTGGTCATGACTACTGTGGCCCCTAGTTTCACCAATTCATCACGCAATAACTTGGATACGACTAAATTGACTTCTTTTTCTGTATATCCGTTTGGCCCAATAGCACCTGATTCTTTGCCTCCATGCCCTGGATCGAGTAGAATCTTGATACCAGATAAAGGATTGCGTCTTTCACGCTTTATTGTCGGCGGATGACGTAAAGCTAAAACCAGGGTTGTATTGTCGTATCTCAGCTTATATCCCCACTGTTGAGCTTTTTTGAGGTTAAAGGTGTATTGCGCTTGTCCTGGAGCTACCTGCTGCCAATCTAGACGAGAAATTAAAGGGTCATCATCTAGACGAATTGTGTCTGTTTGGGCAGTGGTGTTGTAAAGTGTGAGGGTGAAATTATTATCGCCTTGTTGCACACTTATCGGTACAGGAACTTGTAAGGGAAAAACTATCTCTGTGGCATCAGAAAGTCGGCGATATCCAACACTGCGAATGGTGGTATGTGGCGGAATCGCACCTGGTAAAGTGCGAGTTTCCTGACTATTAATCCAACCGCCATAGTCTAAGCGTAGCCATTCACCTTCTCTTCCAGTAATTGATGCCCGTGTTCGGTGAGGTAGTGGGGTAAGTCGAGAATAATCGGTACTGGGGCCAGTACGTGCCACCCCTGCATCTACTACCACCTCAGCAACTTGCAAGTTTGAGGGTGAGAGGATTTGAATTTGACCAGTCCCTGGTTGAGTTATCGTCTTACCATTGAGTGTAAGTTGAAATTCTGGTTTACCCAAATCCACATTTTTACTGGCATCTGGGATCACAGCACCAGGCATGATGTTGTTACCGTAGGTAAGGAAACCAGGTTGTGGCAATGTAGTACAACCCTCATACTTTCCTGGGATAAACTGGGCGGTAGGCTGGTTACTTCCCGTGAGGGCAGCCGCATTACTTGGTAAACTTACTTGTTGGGTTTGGGGTGCAAGAGTAATTGTTTGATTTGCCAGGTTCACAGATACACTGGCATTAGGGGGTGCAATGGCGCTAAAACAAATTAGTTCTCCCGGTAGTCTGGCAATGTCAGCTGCTGGAGTGAGAGAATCTTTGGCAAAGTCTAGCCCTTGTGGCAATTCAGGCTGAGTGGCACGCCTTGTAACTTGAATCTGAAGTTCTTGGTTTTGGTGGCGTACAGTAAAGAGATTCTCTCCCACTTCTAAGGGAAAACTTGGGGCAAAATGACCGGCTTTGCTGCGGTTAATTGGCTTACCATTGATGAGAACCTGTCCATCTGCTGGCGCTGTGCCAATAAAAAAGATTTTTTCCGCACTTGTCTGATGGTTGTTTGGGGGATAAACAACTAAAAGTGGTGATTCTGCCAAGGTTACTACAGAGGAGGTAACAATACAGCCTGATATTACTAAACCTAAAAGTTTTTTCACGACAACAGAACCAAAGATTTAACCACAGTGACTGTGGCACAATGACGGGATGTATTTTGAGAAGTTGCTAGAAATTCAAACTACTATGACTAAGTTTATTTTCGTAACTGGAGGTGTAGTTTCCAGTATTGGTAAGGGCATTGTAGCAGCAAGTCTGGGACGTTTACTGAAATCGCGCAATTATTCGGTGTCGATTTTGAAACTCGATCCTTATATTAATATCGATCCAGGTACAATGAGTCCTTTTCAGCATGGGGAAGTGTTTGTTACCCAGGATGGTGCGGAAACAGATTTAGACTTGGGACATTACGAACGCTTTACCGATACTTCAATGTCGCGGTTAAACAGTGTTACCACTGGCTCGATTTACCAAGCAGTAATTAATCGGGAGCGACGCGGAGACTATAATGGCGGTACGGTGCAGGTTATCCCTCACATCACCAACGAAATTAAAGAAAGAATTTTGCGGGTTGCTGAAGATACTAATCCATCTGTAGTGATTACAGAAATTGGTGGTACGGTGGGAGATATTGAATCGCTGCCGTTTATGGAGGCTATTCGCCAGTTACGTAAGGAAGTAGGACGGCAAAATGTCTTGTATATGCACGTCACCTTAGTACCGTGGATAGCTTCGGCTGGTGAAATGAAAACTAAGCCTACACAGCATTCTGTCAAAGAACTGAGATCTATTGGAATTCAACCAGATATTTTAGTTTGTCGGTGCGATCGCTCGTTACCTGTGGGATTAAAACGCAAGTTGTCGGAATTTTGCGATGTTCCCCAAGAATGTGTCATCACTGCCCAAGATGCCAGCAGTATTTACGAAGTACCGCTAATTTTAGAACAAGAAGGACTGGCAGAACAAGCATTAGATTTGCTGCAAATGGAACAGCGTCAACCAAATCTGGTGCAGTGGCAAGCAATGGTGGAACGGTTGTACAGTCCCAAGTACACTGTGGAAATTGCCATTGTTGGTAAATATGTGCGGTTAAGTGATGCATACCTCTCTGTAGTCGAGGCGTTGCGTCATGCGGCTATTGCTACCTATGGAGATTTGCGTTTGCGGTGGGTGAACTCCGAAGACATAGAAAACGAATCACCTGATACTTATTTAGCAGGCGTTGACGGTATTTTAGTACCTGGAGGTTTTGGGATTCGGGGTGTAGACGGTAAAATTGCCGCCATTAAATACGCACGCGATCGCCAAATACCCTTCTTGGGTTTATGCTTGGGAATGCAATGTTCCGTGATTGAATGGGCCAGAAATGTCGAGGGCTTAATCGGCGCTAACAGTTCCGAATTTGATCCCGAAACCACCAATCCAGTTATTAACCTGTTGCCAGAACAACATGATGTGGTTGACTTAGGCGGAACCATGCGATTAGGACTTTATCCTTGTCGTCTTGTCCCCAACACTTTGGCTTACAATCTTTATCAACAAGACGTGGTTGACGAACGCCATCGACATCGCTATGAGTTTAACAATAATTACCGTAATATGTTGTTGGAATCTGGTTATGTAATTAGTGGCACTTCTCCCGATGGACGTTTAGTGGAAATTGTAGAATTTCCCCAACATCCCTTCTTTATATCTTGCCAATTTCATCCAGAGTTTCATTCCCGGCCTAACACTCCTCATCCTTTATTTAAAGGATTCATGGAAGCTGCTATCAACCGGACTCATTCACTTTCTGGATTACCAACACCTGTAGAAGTTTCTTAAATAATTCAAAACTCAAGAAAAACATTGAGTTTTGAATCCACGCACAGCAACATTAACTTAGGACTTGAGACTTTTGTTCAGACATATACAGGGTGCATCATTCATAAACTTCAAACTTAAGGAGATGTTGTGGCGTACTGGGTGAAAATCCTTTACGAAAAGAAAGAATATGTAGTCAATTTCGACCGTGTTAATGCTTTTTGTTATGAAAAGAATGGCAGGGTCACTTTTTGGCTACCTGATTGTGCTATTCCCATTGTGATTAACCCGCAGAGTAATTTAGAAGATTATCAAAAAATTTTAGAATATTTAGAATATGTGACAGGGATAGAACTAGAAAATGCCCATTGGGTAAAAATATTTTATGAAAAAAATGAATATATAATTAACCTCACTTGTATTAGTTCTTTTTGTCAAGAACCTAATAATAGAATAACTTTTTGGTTACCCGATGGGACGATTCCTATTATTATTAACCCCGTGAGTAATCCAGAATCTTATGAAAAAGTTTTAAAATTTGTGCAAAAGTCCACGGGATATTCTTTATCATGACTAATTGCTAGCCTCTAGCCTGTTCCTAAGTCGATTAAATTATCAAGTTTCCTAGACGCTTTAATATACTAAGTACTTGCTGTAATTCTGCATCGCGTTCCATTGATAAAGCATTTACTACTTTTTGATTCAATTACGAGTATCCACAAACGTTTTTGAATGACAAGAACATCAATATTACCTTTAACAATCAAACCTTCGTCTTCAGCAGTGATTTCTATAGCAGTTTCAGTTTCAATCTCAAAAGGAGGTTGATAAAATCCAGCTAAATCTAATAAAGGAGACAGCACTACCATCTTCACTGCCTCTTCTGACATGAAACGGCGTTTATTTAAGTTAAAATAATTGCTTTTAATTCGCTCAATTGCTTGCTTTTCTACAGCATTCAGAGTCGGTAAATTATCTTGCCACTCTCTAAAGAAATTGGTATCTGAGGCCAGTTGCAAACCAAACTTTTCTTCCAATTCATCAAGACTGATTTCTCTGGCTGGAATAATTTGCACCATAGGAAACTGGGAAGATGGCTAATGATGAATAACCAATGATGATGCCAATTTTGCTGCACCCACCATTCCGGCTGAGTTGCCTAATTCAGCGGGTAAAATTTGTAAGCCGGCGCGAGATGTGGGCATGACTCGCTTTTCAATTTCTGCTTTAGCTGCGGAGACAAAAAACTTAAAGCAACCACTAATACCGCCACCAATAACAACTGCTTCTGGTGTTAAAACGTAAATTAAACTAGCTAAACCAATACCTAAACCCTTACCATATTCTTGCCAAAAAGTCAAGGCACACATATCTCCGGCTTGGGCAAGGGCGGCTAATTCCATTGGTTCTTTCCCGGTGTGCTGGCGAATGGCGGCAACTGACGCATACTGTTCTAAAGAGCCGCGATTGCCACTATTACACGTGGGGCCATTGGGGTTCAAGGTAATTAAACCCAGTTCCCCGGCTGCGCCTTGATGTCCTACAAACAGTTTGCCATCCAAAATAATCGCTCCACCAACCCCAGTTCCCAAGGTCAACAAAATAAGATTTTGAAAGTGGCGCCCTGCTCCTAGCCAAGATTCTGCCAAGCCTGCACAGTTGGCATCGTTGGCAATAATTGTAGGTTTACCAGTTTTGGCTTCTAACCAGTCGGCCAACGGTACATTTATCCATCCCGGTAAGTTGATGGCGATTTGGGCAATACGTCCTGTTTTATCAGCAGGGCCAGGAGTTCCCACACCAATGGCAACAGCTTCATTGTAGGGGTCTACTTGAGCGATCGCATCTATCAAAACCACCAGCACCGCTTCTGGTGTCGATGGTTGGGGAGTTGCTACAGTCAAAGATTGGAGGCACGTGCCATCTGGTTGGAACCTTCCCAGCTTAATTGCTGTTCCCCCCACATCAATACCAATTACTTGAGAATTAATCACCTGATAAAATATAAACCAATTCGTAATTCAGAAAGCCAGATAGAAACTGGGTTTGCGGTTTTGGATGTGTTGCCGGATTTTAAAGCATTGGTATATATGCTTTAACTCCTTAGCAAATTAGACCCCCAGGAATTTCTGGGAATCAATCCATACAGATAAAGAAATAGTATTAGTTTTTTGGCGTTTTGGTGCGAAACATCTCTGAGTCTTCTGTATTTTTGGATGTGATATGTAAATTAGTCGCCATTGAAGAATGAAAACTTGATTGCTGCCAATTTGTCACTGGTGTACCGTGTAACAGACCAGTTAGGGCAACGGATAGCATGAACCCACCAGCAGCGGCAGCGATTAAGGAAATGTTATCTTTCACTCAGTTCTCTCGGTAATAAAATCAACAAATATTCAGACGCAGAAACAGTCATTTCGCTCCAATTTATTTTTTTCAGCAAAGATGGACTATTTCCGGATTCCATTCTCGCGCCGTAATCGAGGATTGACAAACTCATTTAACCCCTCACCAAGTAGTGATAACCCTACTACCATTAATGTCATGGCTAAACCGGGGAAGAGAGTAGTCCACCAAATGCCTGTGGGCAAGGCTTCTAGGGCTTGTCTTAAGTCGTGACCCCATTCTGGCACTTCTTCGGGAAGTCCTAATCCTAAAAAGCCTAAACCGCCTAATACTAAAATTGCATCGGCGGCGTTGAGGGTAAATAATACAGGTACGCTTTGAATAACGTTAAAAAAGAGATAACGAGATAATACAACCCAAGTAGAAGCACCCATTGCTTGAGCCGCTTCAATAAATACTTCAGTTTTGACACTAACAGTATGATTACGGACAACTCGGTAATATTGGGGAACGTAAGCAATACTAATGGCGATCGCCGCATTTAAAATTCCCCGACCCACCACAAAAGCCAGTGTCACAGATAATAATAGCCCCGGCAAGGTGTAGATACTATCCATGACAAACAGCAACACCTTATCCAACTTACCGCCAAGATAGCCACTTAGCATCCCTAAAGGCACACCAATAATCATGCTGAGTGCTGTAGCTAAAATTACTACTTGCAACGCAGCTTGAGCGCCAAACAATGTACGAGAAAATACATCATGTCCTAAACGACTTGTCCCAAACCAATATTTAGCTGACGGTGGTTCTTGGATAGGGTTAGCCAGAAACTCTCTAGGGTTTTGTAGCCATCCCCAACCCTGTAAGACAGGAGCAAAGAATGCCAAAAAAAAGAAAAATAAAGTAATGGCAATCCCAATCAGCATTAATTTCTGTGAAAGATTGGGATTTTGGGTAAAACGTAAAAATGTTGGCAGCTGACGTTTAGTGATGGCCATGAGCGATCGCCTGGATCAAGAAAGATACTATTTTACATATACTCAGGCAAAAGCCAACAAAAATCAGGCAGGCATTTTGCCCACCTGTGATCCAAACGGCTACAAACCAACTAATTCAAGAGATTCAAAATCAGAGAGTTGTTGAGCGATGGCCAATCTCGCTTCTAATTTCGCTACACTAAACTGGTTACGCAGATATTCTAAATGAGCGATCGCATTGGCTTTTTCCACAGATAATCGCATCTGCATATCCACTGCTTGTTGATACTCTTGATTTACCAGCAGCACTTCAAAGCGACGAGACTTGCGTTGAGCATCATTTTTCAAATCCATCTCAAAAGCGGCAACACGGTCAGCATTACCTTCAAATCGGTTAATCTGGTGCTGCACCGCCATTAACTGAGAATCTATTTCGTTCACTCGTTGAGCCGCTTGAGCGATCGCACTGGGATAATAACTTAATTGCACCATCAAATTACCTTCCTATAAATAGGGATGGGGGGATGGGGAGATGGGGAGATAGGGAGATAGTTTTTGTGACTATTCCCAAGTTTTTCTCCTTGCACCGCACTGAGCTTGTCCCCTTGTCCCCTTGTCCCCTTGTCCCCTTGTCCCCTTGTCCCCTTGTCCCCTTACGCCACTTCCCTCAATTGCGCTGGAACATTAATTTCTGGAAATGGCAGCGAGAGTTGTTCAGCTTGGGGTGCCGCAGCTTCTTGTAAAACTTGTACTTCGATATTCACACTTACTAAATAACTACCTGCATCAGCACCGACAGCTTCGGCGATTAATTTAGCAATCTCCGGGCGTTTGGCTGTCAACGGGTCACGTAATATACACCGATCCCATTCGTGCTTGGCAGTCGGGTTGAGGTTGAGGATGTAATGCTTGATCATTGGCTTAACCCTTGAATCCATCTTCCAGAAGACTTTCACATCGCCGCGTTGCACTTGACTAGGCTTTGTGGAGGCTATACTTATTATAGTACATATGTACTCGAATGGGAAGAAAAATGCTGTAAGTCAGAGAGTGAACTGACACAGTTAAAAAGTGCATTAATATTTGCTTGTAGAACAGGCATCTTACTTGTTCTGGGCTAGAAGCCCACTCCACAATAAACCTGTGAAAGATTTTCTCTAGCCTCTAGCCTCTAGCCTCTAGCCCCTAAAAACTACTGAGCTTTACCATTTGTTTGCGAACCCAGTAAATGAGCATCATTGACCCAAATATCCTGTTGAGGCGCAGGAATAGAAATGCCGGCTTTATCCAAAGTAACTTTTAAGCGTCGGCGATACTCTCGCCCTACGTCCCATTGTTTGAGTGGCTGCGTTTTAATCCAGACACGAATCATCAAACCACGCACCCCAAAGTCATCTATTCCCAAAACTTCAGGTGGTGCGATGATCATCTGTTTCCATATTGGATCTTGATTCATCTCCATAGCCACATCTTTAATTAGCTGTAAAGCATCATCAATATTGGCTTGATAGGCAACTGGAATGGTTAAATCGGCTCGTGACCAACGGCTAGAAAGGTTGGCAACAACTTTAATTTCACTGTTGGGAATTGTAATTAAGCGTCCCTCAGCATCTCGTAACTGAGTCATCCGCAAATTGAGATTTTCTACTAAGCCTCCCACTTCTCCCACAACAATGACATCGCCCAAGGCATACTGGTCTTCTATAATCACCAAAAAACCGTTAATCGCGTCTTTAATCAAGTTCTGAGAAGCAAGGGAAACTGCCACACCAATTAAACTAGCACCTGCGAGTAGAGGCACAATGTCTATACCCAATGAAACTAGGGCTAATAAAATGCCAATTCCTAGCCAGATACCAGTAGTGATGCTTTTAGTCACACCAGAAAAGGTGGACACTCGCAGTTGCATCCGTTCCGAAGTGTCTGAGGTTAATAAAGCACCACTGCTAATCAAAGTAGAAGTGAAGCGGTCAATTAAGGCATAGGTGAAACGGATTGCTACATAAGTTCCTAACAGCACCACACCGACCCGTAAAGGAATTTGAGCAAACGAGAGAATCCCTACCTGAAATATCCGTGTATAGGGGAATAAACCCAAGATGAACACAAATCCACTGCCCCAAATTCCTACTTGAGTTAATTGAAACAGTCTTTTCTTGATGTCTTCAATATGTTGATGTTGCTGTTGATTGAGTTGACTGGTAATTTGTTGAGCTTTGATAGAAAGTGGAAAAATAGGTTGTATTGAGTGATGTTTGGAATGGTGCTGGAAATAATTTACTCCTCCGCTCAATACAAGCACCAGCAATACAACTCCACCAGCAATCTGACCTCGGTTAATTAAAAATGAAGTTTGTCGTTCTTCTCTGGCTAATTGCAAAGATTCTTTCAACTGTTCGATGATTTGAGTGGCCGTAACAGCTGGTGATACTTCCCCTCGCAGTCTGGCGTCTTCGGTAGTAACAGTCATTAAATATCGCTCATCAACATAAATGACTGGTAATCCATTTAAGACGCTCTCGGTGATGTTAGGTGTTTCTGTAGAAGACCTGACGTAATCTTGACGGATTTGATTGAGATTTTGTTGGATATTACGCGATCGCTCAGAAAGATTACTTCTGGTTGCCGCTATTTGAAATAATGGGTTTCCATCCAAATAAATCCACCCAGAAACAATTTGGGTATCTGCATCGCTACTAAAGGTGCTGGGAGCTAAATTTATGGGCAATTGAGCCGTAGCTGTGGACATAGGTACAACAGCTACAGCCATTGAACCTGCGATGGTCAACATTACACCCCTACCCAGACTGCGTTTAGGTTGCACTCGTCTAACTAGTGATGGGGAGGCTTTATGGGATGCGTCCAAGTTGGGGACGCCCTTGGCGATAGTCCGGATGTTACCTAAGCAATTTTCTTCCCTATATGCCTGTTTCTGCTTGAGAGAAGCATAATTAGGCCACAAGACTTGCTTTGCGATCGCCAAAAATTGAAAGCGCACTCAAATACCTCCTTGAAAAAAATATACCGTCAGCTACTTCCAGGGCCATCCTATGTGATGTAATTGAGTAAATGTACTTACCTAAAGTTAAGTTTTACTCTTCACCATAGTGAGATTTAGAGTTTTGGATATTTTTTACTCCTTAAGATAGATTCCAAAATGCTAAATTTACCCTGTTGAATAAATAAAGTCAGCGCTGATAATACTCTTAACAAAAATCAAAAATAAAGGCCAAAAAAGTCAGGCGTGAAGTTGATAAGAGGCATGGGGCAGGAGGCACTAAAGGTACAAACTTCACCCGCAAGTGAAATGATTTTTCCCTTGCTCCCCTGCTCCCCTGCTCCCTGCTCCCCTGCCTTTTCAGATTAAGGCTATGCAGGGTCATGCTAGTCCAGAGTACAATTAACTAGCTTCTTGGTAATGACAACCGAGAATCACCAGTTGTAGAATACTCTAGTAAAGTACGTAAGTTATTACGTAACTTTTTTTACTTTTTGAGGAAAATTTTGATGACCGCAACTTCTCCCCGATTAAAGCACGAGGTTAAAGACCTCGCCCTAGCTCCCTTGGGAAGACAGCGCATAGAATGGGCTGGACGGGAAATGCCAGTATTAGGGCAAATCCGCGATCGCTTTGCTCAAGAAAAACCCTTTGCGGGGATTCGTCTTGTAGCTTGTTGTCACGTCACCACAGAAACAGCACATTTGGCGATCGCGCTTAAAGCTGGTGGTGCTGATGCTGTTTTGATTGCTAGTAACCCCTTATCAACTCAAGACGACGTAGCAGCTAGTCTCGTCGCCGATCACGAAATTCCCGTATTTGCCCTCAAAGGCGAAGACAACGAAACTTATAACCGCCACGTCCAAATCGCTCTGGATCATCGCCCCAACATTATTATTGATGATGGCAGTGACGTAGTTGCCACCCTCATTCAAGAACGCCAACACCAAATGGGCGATTTGATTGGGACTACAGAAGAAACCACAACCGGCATTGTGCGGTTACGCGCCATGTTCAACGACGGCGTTCTTACCTTCCCCGCAGTCAACGTTAACGACGCCGACACCAAGCACTTCTTTGATAATCGCTATGGTACGGGTCAATCTACCCTAGATGGCATTATCCGCGCCACAAATATTTTGTTGGCTGGTAAAAATATTGTTGTAGTTGGTTACGGCTGGTGTGGTAAAGGTACTGCACTGCGGGCCCGCGGTATGGGTGGTAACGTGATTGTCACCGAAATCGACCCCATCAAGGCTATTGAGGCTGTCATGGATGGTTTCCGCGTGTTGCCAATGGCAGAAGCTGCACCTCTAGGTGATATCTTTATCACTGTGACTGGTAACAAGCACGTCATTCGTGGTGAACACTTCGATGTCATGAAAGACGGTGCGATCGTTTGTAACTCCGGTCACTTTGATATTGAACTGGATTTGAAATATCTGGCTGCTCAAGCTAAAGAAGTAAAGGAAGTTCGTCCTTTCACTGAAGAGTATAAATTAACCAGTGGTAAATCAGTCGTTGTTCTCGGACAAGGACGTTTGATTAACCTAGCTGCGGCTGAAGGACACCCCAGCGCAGTTATGGATATGAGTTTTGCTAACCAAGCCTTAGCTTGTGAATACTTGGTGAAGAATCAAGGTAAGTTGGAACCCGGTTTGCACTCAATTCCCACTGAGGTAGATCAAGAAATTGCTCGTTTGAAGTTGCAAGCAATGGGTATTCACATTGATTCTTTGACTCCTGACCAAGTTGAGTACATCAATTCTTGGATGAGTGGAACTTGATATTCGTTGATTAATTGATTTTTGGGGATAGGCGTTTTGCTTATCCCTTTTTTTTGAGGACTGGTATCCGTGAGAAGTTTGGTAAATTTCCTGTTTTAATCCAGCGGATACAAACATTTGAATCGAGCAGACAAGTCAAAATAGCTGCTCCCTATTTTCATAATCTCCCTGTTCTGGTCGTTCTAAGGGTTCTCCTACCCAACCACCAATTACCTCTTCAAAAAAACCAGGCATCCAACCGCGTTCCTCTGGTGTTTTTTGCTGAGGTGATGTTTCTAGTGGTTGATAAATTACCATGATTTCAACTTCTTTATCTGTTATTCCCACTGGGATATCTAAATGTAAAACTCCATCTGCACCGACACGCTTCTTTAATTTAATACTGTGCATTTCTGTTTATCCTTTATCAGTAACCTACCATTTAAATCACGAGCGCAAATATAGGACTCCTATTTGATTTTTGAACAAACAAATTAAGTACCAATTGAAAAGGCTTATTCCTTATTCCCTACTCCCCACTCCCTATTCCCTACTCCCAGCCTACGCAAGTCAGTTCAATAATCAAAGCGGATCACTATATTGATTACAAGTAATCGCATTGGCTACAGAACTTACGTCAGTAAAATTTGTCATCTAATCCCCTTGAGGATACTCAATCCATAATTTCGTAATATCACGTAAGCTTTGGTAATCACCATTACCCAAAATCAAGTGATCTAATAATGGAATACCTAAAAGTTGCGCCCCTGCTAACAATTGGCGTGTCAACTCTATATCTTCCTGACTTGGTTCCACATTACCTGAAGGGTGATTATGTGCAACTATTGCTCGTGTTGCTCCTTGACGGATGACTTCTCGAAAAATGTCACGGGGAGATGCTAAGGTTTCTGTGGCAGTGCCAATAGTAATTACTTGAGTTCCCAATAAGCGATTTTTGACATCTAACAGCAACACAGCAAAACGTTCTTGTGTTTGCCACATCAGGTCTTGACTGAGTGCAGCCGCAGCCACAATGGGGTTATCAATAGGTATACTGTCTGTGGGACGAAATTGAAAGGCGCGTTTACCTAATTCAATTGCCGCTAAAATAGTTGTGGCTTTTGCTGGGCCAATACCAGGAATTTGCATTAATTCCGCCGGGGTAACTTCACGCAGAACTGCCAAGGGATCACGTTGGTGTTTACTCAATTCTTGTAGGATATATTGACCCAAACCCACGGCTGACAGTTTTCCTGGCCCTTGACCAGTTCCTAAAAGAATAGCAATTAATTCAGCCGTGGCTAAAATTTTGGGGCCGTGGGTCATCAAACGCTCACGCGGACGCTCATTGGTGGGGATATCGGCAATTCTGAGGCAATAGGTCATAGAACAACTAAGATAATAGTCGCTTAGAAGGAACTATCTTTAGTTATCCCTTGTTTACGCTGCAAATCATCTCTTCAGGCAAAAATCTTTAATCTTTGAGAATGCCAGTCAATGTGATAACTGTATCTTAGCTAATGACGACGATCGCTTAGTCATACATAATAGTTTTGATAAATACTGAAAGCCTAGTATATAAAAGAGCATTAATATGACAGAAGGTATTGATCAAAGCACGGCTTTAACGCAACAGTGGTTGACAGAAATCCAAACACTCAAGCAACAACTAGTAGAACAGCAGCGCGATCGCCATACGGCTTGGGAGAGCGCCCAAAAATGGCGTAAACTCTATAACACCGAAGCAGAACAACGCCGCACAGATGCTAATTTAGCCCAACAAGCCATCGCCTCCCTCAAAGCAGAGATACATCAACTCAAGGGACTAGAAACCGGTATACTCGTTGACGGCAAAGCCACCACAGAAGCCCAACAAAAAATTCAGCAAATCCAATCCATAGAAGACTTGCAAACCAAACTTATCGCCATCATGAAAGAACGCGATCGCCTACAGCAAGCCTTGAAAACAGAGCAAGAAAATCACGCCCAAACTCGCCAAAGCCTCACTACCGCCTTGGGTGATGCTATTGATAGTTTGACACGAGAAAGAAATGGGGAATAGAGAAAACTCCCCGCCAGTTACGAATTAAAAATTATCTAGTTCGCAACAACTGCACAAAGGTATTACTTACCGTATTGTCTTTAGTATCCGCCGCGTATTGAATCAAATCTTCTCGCAGTTCTTTGGCTGCATCTAAAGGAAGCAACGTTGCTAACAAAAAATAAACCCCACGAAATCGGGGGTCGCCCATTCTGTCAACTAGCAGTTCTTCCGCTGTATCACTTTCGCCCAGAAAGTTTTGCACTAAAAAGAAATCCATGATTTTATCGTGGCGGAAGTACCATTCTTTCTTGGCTTCGCCTTTTTCATCTTGCCACTGACGGCTGACTACCATTTTGTATTTCTCGTCTTCTAAAGACATGACAACTTGGTGAAATTCATCCCCAGGTAAAGCTTGTTTGTCATCGAGTCGCATTTGGTAGACGGCGGCGGAAAATCTTTTGAGGGGAAATTCTTGTTTCCATTCTTGCTGGTATTCTGTTGCCATTAGGTTGTATTGCTGTTCTTGCAGGCGAAACAAGTTTGGCTGTTTACCTTGTGATAGCATTAGCGCGACCACTGTTAGATCCATTGGATTGGAAAGAATGCGGCGGACAGCATCTAACTCTTCTTGGGCTTGCTGGTTGTTGAGGACTTCTGTTAAATAATTGGTGCAAGCTTGGGCATAATCAGCACCTTGAATTTTGGCATCTTTGGGGAGTCGCGGCTGACGGGAGATTAAAAACTCTTGAATTTGTTGTGACTCAAGGGGCTGCAATTTATATATCTTCGCCGTTGAGGGGGGTGTCCACTCTAGTGGCTGGGTAGTCATGATAATGTTGCCCCGGAAATAGCTTTCGACAAACTGGCAGATTTTGGCGCGGGTTTCGGCGGTGACTTCGTTGAGTCCGTCGATACAGATATCTATGGCGCCACTGTAAATCAGGTTTTTCAAAAAGTCGGCATCTTGGGCTTGGCCGTGTAGCTTGGCTTGGATGGCTTCAATTACGCCTTTATCACATTTTTGGGCGGGGAGATAAACGACTATGCGCTGAGAGGTTTTCAAGAGATGACGGAGAAACATCGACTTGCCTAAGCCGGAATCACCTTCTAAGATAATTTGTCCTTTAATGCTGGGTAAGGCTGCGGTAATGGGCAGGATTTCTCCTGAAGCGGGAACTTTGACTCTGGATTCTGGGAAGTATGATTGGTCATTAAAATTATCTAACCCAGCATCGGCTAATAGGGAAGGTTTGAATGGTTCAAATAATTTGCGGCGGAAGGGTGGAAACCAAGTGAGAAGAAAGCCGACATAGCCGATGCCGAGAATACGGCGTACCCAAGGGTTCCAGAAGAAGATGGCTTGGATTTGGGGGAATTTGGGGTAGGCGAAGATGAGGGCTAGCCAAAAGGCAGCGTGAGTGAGGATAGTAATTCTGGCGTTGAAAAACCACTGCCAACCTTTGAGGTTAATTATGACTGATTGCAGTGAGTCAGCTTCGTTGTATCTGGCGTTTTTCAGGTTGTGGTAGTGAGTTTCTAAAATCAAAATATCTTGCTGTTGCCAAGAGACTTTTCGAGCGACTACAGCAATTTGCTTGGCTAAGTCTTCCCGTAATCTTATTAAACCTTGGCTGGGTTCCCAGGATTGGGCAAAAATTTTGAGAGTTTTCACGCCTTGGCCATGGGTTAATGAAGCAGGAATTGTTTTAATCTCAGGAAAACCCAGCCATGTAAGCAGCGTTTTTACTTCATCAGTGCCGCCACCCAGGAAATAGGTTAAAAATCGCCACTGTGCAAATTCCGATTGACCTGCGTAATAGATGCTATCTAGAATTACAACAATATTATTTAGATTGAGTTGTTCTATCTTTCCCAATGCCACTGCTGCACCGTAACGAAGATGACTCTCAACGGATTTATCCTTGAGGATATCAGCGATGTCTTTGACGTAGGGTTTGGCAGCATCGCCCAGATTTCCCAATGCCACTGCTGCACC
>NZ_CAWUDM010000123.1:0-15615 GCF_963920855.1 Nostoc sp. CCY0012
AAGCGCAACAGGGAGACATAGCCGGGGCGATCGCACTTTACCAGCAATCTTTGGAAATCTATGAAAGCATCAACAATGTCCGAGGTAAAGCCACCACCCTACACAACATGGCTCGATTAAAAGCGCAACAGGGAGACATAGCCGGGGCGATCGCACTTTACCAGCAATCTTTGGATATCAATGACAGCATCAACGATGTCGCAGGTAAAGCCACCACCCTACACAGCATGGCTTATTGCGAAGGAAAAAGGGGAGATAAAACCCAGGAGTTACAACTAAACCTCCAAGCAGCCCAATTACGCGGACAAGTTCGCGCTTATATAGATTTATACACAACTTTAAATAACTTAGGCCTTACTGATGAAATTAAAGGTCTTATCTACCTTGCTCAAGCTGTTTGGCTGTGTCTACGAATTGAAGTACCTTTAACTAATATAGTAAATACTCTTCAGGTTATGTATAATCGCGTAGACAAAGGGGATGAAATGGAAGCTTTACTAGGTGCAGTTGCTGTGTGTTTATGCCAAATTCGCGGCGCAGGACATCCCCAGTTACAGGAGTTACAACAGCGCAGTTTGAATATTTTATCCAGTGCGGCTATTGACCAAGGGATTGAAACGCCGGAAGCATTTGATAGTTGGTTTGTAAAGCAACGGTTGAATGATCCTGAATATTTTATACCGCAACTCAAGCAACGGTTAGAGGCGATTGTGGGGGATGAGTGGCTATTTGAGCGATTTTAAGTTTTTTCTGTTTCTTATCTCGACGTTCCATAAAAGTAGGTTGGGTTAAGCGATAGCGCAACCCAACAAAGTCTTGAGGATGTTGGGTTTCCTGAAGTCAACCCAACCTACTACTAATTGTAGTTTTTAGCCTTAACTGAACAGTATTACGGTATGGTCTGAAACCCGATTCTGTCGTGCTTCTGGCTGAATACTTACGATATGCAGCCGCGAGTTAAACAAAGTGGAACGACGCGAACACAGGGGTTTTGGGATTGCTTCCCTGCGGTCGCAATGACAATTTTTCTACTGGATATGATATTTATTTCTTAACCCAAACTGACGTTTTCTACCTTCTTTCCGGGAGATATAATTTCTGCCTTAAGAATATGGCACAAACACCCTTAGGTAGATGTAATGTACTCAAAAATTAGTATCAAATATACCAGGAGGATACAAACTTCCTAATTATAAGGAGACTAATTGAATGAATTTCAAAGCAATGTGGCGGCTACTAAAAGAAACATTTAAAGAATGGAGTGAAGATAAAGTTCCCAGGTTAGCAGCAGCATTGGCTTATTACACAATCTTTTCCATAGCACCTTTGCTGATTATTGTTATTGCGGTTGCTGGAGCAGTATTTGGTGAAGATGCCGCTAGAGGTGAAATTGTCAATCAGATTCAAGGATTAGTTGGTACAGATGGAGCAGAATTTATAGAAACAGCTATCCAAAATGCTAATCAACCAGAAACAGGAGGAACTGTAGCCTCAATTATTAGTATTGTAATTTTATTTGTCGGTGCTACTGGTTTATTTTCCGAATTACAAGATTCTCTCAATACAATTTGGGAGGTAAAACCAAAACCCGGACAAGGAGTTATGAATATAATCCGCACCCGCTTTTTATCATTTACCATGATTTTGGGTGTAGGTTTTTTACTATTAGTTTCTCTAGTTGTCAGTGCAGGTTTATCAGCAGTATTAACTTATGTAAGTGGTTTATTACCAGGTGCAGATATTATTTGGCAGATATTGAATTTTGTACTTTCTTTTGTCATTACTACAGTTTTATTTGGCTTGATTTTCAAAGTTCTCCCCGATGTAAAAATCACTTGGGATGATGTTTTAATTGGTGCTATTATCACGTCCTTTTTGTTTGCTATTGGTAGATTTGTCTTAGGACAGTATTTAGGTAATACAACTTTTGGTTCCGCCTATGGCGCTGCCGGTTCATTGGTAGTTATCCTCGCTTGGGTTAACTATGCTGCTCAAATTCTTTTCTTTGGTGCTGAATTTACCCAAGTTTATGCTAGGAGACATGGCAATGGAATGACTCCAACAGAAAATGCCATACCTATAGATGAAGACGTTGCGGCTAATCACAGTAGTAATACATCCATAGGACAAACTAATAATAGAAAAAAACGTCCTCCCAATTTAATCAATCGCATTATGCGTTATTTCCAGCCCAAACGCATCAAACGCAGAAGAAGAATCAATTTTTATTAAAAGAGAGCAATATATTCCAATACTGTTCAGTTAAGGCTAAAAAATAGAATTAGTAGTAGATTGGGTTGACTTCAGGAAACCCAACATCTTCAAGACTTTGTTGGGTTGCGCTATCGCTTAACCCAACCTACTTTTTCTCTTAAGTGAACCATATTGCAATATATTCCTCATCTTCCCCGCTCCCTCTCATCTTCCTACTGCACTAATGAACTGATTTGACTGTAAAATATGACAGTTGTATTCTGCCGCGAACGTTGATTGAGCGTTATACTCTGCCCGAAATGGGCAACCTGTGGACTGAATCTTATAAATTGGAAACCTGGCTTCAGGTAGAGATTGCAGTTTGTGAAGCCCAAGCTGAACTGGGTTATATTCCATCTCCAGCAGTTGAGGAAATTAAAGCTAAGGCTAAATTTGACCCCAAGCGGGTGCTAGAAATTGAGGCCGAAGTTCGTCACGATGTCATTGCCTTTTTAACTAATGTCAATGAGTATGTAGGTGATGCTGGACGTTATATTCACCTGGGGTTAACCAGTTCCGATGTACTGGATACGGCTTTAGGACTGCAATTAGTTGCCAGTTTAGATGTATTATCACAACGTCTGGAAGATTTAATTCAGGCTATTCGCCACAAGGCACGTGAATATCGTTATACGGTAATGATTGGCCGATCGCATGGGATTCATGCTGAACCAATCACTTTTGGTTTTAAACTAGCTGGGTGGTTGGCTGAAGTATTACGGCATCAAGAACGCCTGAAAATTCTCCGGGAAACCATTGCTGTGGGTAAAATTTCTGGTGCGGTGGGAACCTATGCCAATATTGAACCACGAGTAGAAGCGATCGCCTGCGAAAAACTTGGACTCAAACCTGATGCGGCCTCAACACAAGTTATTTCCCGCGATCGCCATGCTGACTATGTGCAACAATTAGCTTTGATTGCCGCATCTATAGAACGCTTTGCTGTGGAAATTCGCAACTTACAAAAAACTGACGTTTTAGAAGTTGAGGAATTTTTCGCTAAAGGTCAAAAAGGCTCATCAGCAATGCCACACAAGCGAAACCCCATCCGTTCAGAACGACTTACAGGAATGGCGCGACTGGTGAGAAGTCATGCTGGTGCAGCTTTAGAAAACGTGGCTTTGTGGCATGAACGGGATATTTCTCACAGTTCTGTAGAACGGGTAGTTTTGCCAGATGCTTGCATTTTGACGCATTTCATGCTTCACGAAATAACCGAACTAGTGAAAAACTTGCTGGTTTACCCTGAGAACATGGAACGGAATCTTAACTGCTACGGCGGTGTAGTCTTTAGTCAAAAAGTGCTACTCGCGTTGATAGATAAGGGATTGAACCGTGAAGAAGCTTATGCGATCGTCCAAGAAAGCGCTCATGCTGCGTGGAATAAGCCAGAAGGAAATTTCCACGAATTAATTACCAAAGACTCACGTGTTACTCAAAAATTGTCGCCAGCAGAAATTGCCACCTGCTTCGACCCACAGCAGCATCTCCGGCATTTAGATCAAGTTTACCAAAGGCTAGGTATTTAGCCGCAGAAGAGGCAGGGGGGCAGGGAGCAGGGAGCAGGGGAGCAGGGAGCAGGGGAGAAAAGAAAATAATTCTTATTGCTGGTTAAATGCTGACAATACCTACTGGATAAGAAATGCGCGCATTTTTCCGGCGTTTCTTGTATTTGCTTCCCCAGCACCCCTTTACCCAGCCTTTTTTCTATCTTTGTCTTTTTTTTTATTTTTGGAAAATATTTTAGTATGGCGTTGGGGAATAATCATATTACTTGCTAGTATTTTCGCAAGTAGTGGGTAGTATAAATAACAAATATAGTTATTTACTAGTGCCTTAATAATCTTAAATGATTGGAATCCTCGCTACACTTTCTGCTTCTGCGGCAGCTGGTATGAGAATAGGCATACCTCTATTAATCATTAGCCTATTACGGGGCATTAATTTATGGTCGGAGATGCCAATTTTATCTCGCATTTCTCCACCAATTTTATTAGGTTGCCTAATTAGTTGGTCGTTAGTAGAATTATTAGCCTCAAAAAGACTATGGGGTCAAAGATTTCTCCAACTAATTCAATTATTACTTTCTCCCCTAGTGGGGGCAATTATGGGATTAGCAGTTGCTGCGGCGACAGAAACTCCCAATTGGCTGATTGTCCTCATTGGTGGTTCATTAGCTTTAGTACTCCAGCTAGTTCAAGTTGGCTGGTTCTATCGCTTGCGCGGCTTACCATTGTGGGCGGTGTTTCTTCAAGATATTTTATGCATTGCTCTAGTACTATTTGCTTTTGATGCTCCTTGGCAAGGAGGATTAATTGCTTTACTTCTCCTCTGGTTTGCAGTGCGTAGTGCTAAACAATGGTATGACTGGTATCGTCAAGGTCGGGCTTATCTAAATCCATGAGAAGACTCACGTTAAGGTATATCTCGTTCATAACTTACATATCCACCAGCTGACGGGGCGACAAACAAGGCTGACGCTCACGGCGAAGCCTGCTCCCCTACCTCTTTTGACTCCCCAATTTCACAATCTTCTGAACTAATGGACTTTCCGGTAAGGTTTAATAGTTAATAGTGGAAGTGTTGAGATTTGTTAACAAGAGATTATGAAGTATAAGCAACTACTGGCTAGCTTGGTTTTAGCTATGGTGATTTTTTTGTTCCCCCTAACAGCGCAAGCCGCTAGTTCTTCTAGTATTACCCGTTCTGTAGGTGAGGAAGTTGAGGCTCAAGATTACTCTGGTCAAAACTTGAACGGGACTGAGTTTACTAATGTAATTTTAAAGAATACTAATTTTAGTAATGCTGATTTTCGTGGTGGCGTGTTTAATGGCTCTCTCTTGGAAGGCGTAAATCTACATGGGGTAGATTTTAGTGAGGGTATAGCTTATCTGACCCAGTTTAAGGGGGCTGATTTGAGTGATGCAGTCTTTACAAATGCCATGATGTTACGTTCTGTCTTTGATAATGTTGACATTACTGGTGCTGATTTTACCAATGCAATTTTAGATGGGCCACAGATCAAAAAACTCTGCGCTCAAGCTAGTGGTGTGAATCCTCAAACTGGTGCGGATACTCGTGAATCTTTAGAATGTAGGTAAAAATACGGCAGTGGGGAGTGGGGAGTAGGGAGTGGGAGGAAAGGAAGCAGGGGGGAAGTTCTTGCACTAAGATCAAAATCTTGCGCCCCCTTGTCTTTTACCAAAAGATAAGGTTTAAAGCCGAGTAGAATTGTGGGCGATAGCTCCCATGCCCCCATGCCCCCTGCTTTGTCACTGTCCACTTACTACTTTTTGTAGAGTAGCGGTAAAGTCTGGATAGGAAATTGCGGCTGCTTCTGCACGGTGAATGGTGGTGATTCCGGTGGAAACAAGAGATGCGATCGCTAGGCTCATGGCAATGCGATGATCTGTATGGCTATCGACATCAGTACCAACTAAGGGTGTACCACCAGTAATTTCCATCCCGTCGGGTAATTCACTGACTTGCGCTCCCATTTTATTGAGTTGCTGGGCCATGACAGTGATGCGATCGCTTTCTTTGACTCGCAACTCGGCTGCATCTCGAATGATGGTTGTACCTTCGGCAAATACGGCTGCTACAGCCAAAATGGGAATTTCATCAATCATTCTGGGGACGATATCGCCGGCAATGGTGCAGCTTTTTAACCGACTGGAACGTACCCGTAAATCTGCTACTGGTTCCCCTGCGACTTCTCGTTGATTTTCCAGTTGAATATCAGCCCCCATGAGTTCTAAGGCTTCTAATATGCCGGTGCGGGTGGGATTGACACCGACGTTTTCCACCACCAGTTCCGAATTAGGGACAATGGCCCCAGCTACTAACCAAAAAGCCGCCGAACTGACATCCCCTGGGACGATGACTTTTTGCCCGTGTAGTTGAGCTGGGCCCATCACAGTCACACTGTTGGTTTCTGGATCAATGCTGAGTTCTGCACCAAAGGCCCGCAGCATTCTTTCACTATGGTCACGGGAAAGGGCTGGTTCGGTGACGGTGGTTTTTCCTTCGGTGAGTAACCCCGCCAGTAATACGCAGGATTTGACTTGGGCTGAAGCAATGGGGGAATGGTAATGAGTCGGTTTGAGGACTTGTCCTTGAATTGCTAAAGGCGCTAAAGAATTGCCTTTGCGTCCCCAAATTTGGGCCCCCATTTGTTGCAAAGGTTTCACTACCCGCGACATGGGACGCGATCGCAAGGAACTATCGCCTGTCACAGTGAAAAATCGTCCTGGATGGGATGCCAACAAACCCAACATCAGCCTCAGTGTGGTACCAGAGTTACCAGCATTCAACACATCCACTGGTTCTTGTAAGTTGCCTAAACCAATGCCCTGCACCCGGACTAATTCTGTGTTCAATGGCGAAATTTCCGCCCCCATAGCTTGAAAACAGCTAGCGGTACTGCGGGGATCTTCACCTAACAGCAACCCTTGGATCTCAGTTTCACCCTGGGCGATCGCTCCTAACATCAAAGCTCGATGGGATATAGATTTATCCCCTGGTACACGAATACAACCTTGTAAAGATAAGCCAGCAGAGGGTCGCTGGATAATTAACTTATGCGAAAGGTCTTTTTGCGTTTCTACGGTTATAACAGAAGCCGACATTAGGTTACACTGGCTCTTGAATACACCGGAAGTTCATCAGTGACTACATTGGCCACCACTAGACACTTCCTGCCTAGTATCGTATCGCTTTTTGTTATCGGAAATTTACCAAAATCTCCCAAAACTAACTTTCAGGTTCAGTCAATGTTTTCTTGCCCAGTGGCTTGTGTTTTACAATATGTCTTTAGGCTGTCTCTTGAGACTATTAATAAAAGTATAATTATTCACAAGCTCTATTGGTCAATTACTGCATATATAACCAGTATTGGGGTTGTAGTAAAACTTTTTATTGAGTTTATTTATTTTCTTTTTACGTTTATTTATTTAGCTTACCAAATTAGCATCTTCAGTTAATATTAAGCATGTTTTACTATTTACTTGCTTTCCCTGACCTGCTAGAGATATTGGTGTTAATTTCATCTTGTTCAATAGCTTTTAGCCCCTATCGCTCCCATGCTAACCTATCACCGCAAGCCCGTATGTCTATCACTTATCTCAACTGACCTGCCATTCTGGTCTGTTGTGGAAACTGCCGGGACACTGTATCAAAAAGATACTGATCGATTCCATTTACTGTTAACTGCACCACCCCTCATTAGTTGTGAAGTAGGGAGTTCCCCCGCTCCAGAAGATACCATTCGCTCAAAACAGAGTCATGCCTATGCCCCTAGCAGTCCTAGAGTTTTGTGGCTGGAAATTTCTCCCTACCGAGTAATTATGACTATGCAAGGTAACGATCAAGTAAGTTATCGTCATTTTTGGGAACAAGGCGTTTATGGCGTGAGCCGTTATTGGTTACCAACCGAGTCATTACAACCGCATAATCCCATTCGCTTACGGAATTTTACAAAAACCCTATTACTCAACGGTCACCATCTGCCAGAACATTTGCGGGTGGAATACGAATTGTGGGGAGAAAAAGTCCAATTAGGAAGTTACATTCTCAATCTAGAAATTAAGCACTAAATATTAAGTATTTTACTAATTCGTGGCAGACCCCACCCGTCAAGCATAGGTAGGGTGGGGATCAGGACAAAGACATGCATAGCTAGTTTACCAACTCGCCAAACTTAGGACTCCACTAACCTTTGGCATATTGTAATAAGCCACATCTTTGTGTTTTTTATCCTGGTGAGACTGGGGATATGAACATCTGAGCATGATTTTCTGCTGCCCATTTTTTGTGTAACTATACTCTGACAAAGGCTTTTGATAAAGAGGACAGGGGTGCGAATTTATCTTAGTTGGGGGCTTTTGCTCACTTCCACTGGTTAAATTTAACTCCAGCAATTGTGGTTAAGCATTCATTACATACTTATAAATTTTCCCAGCAACTGACTGAAATATTTTATTTTATCTTTATGCCCACAATCATCTCATTTTCATGGTTGATTATAACCTTTGAACTATTAATTTCCTGAACCTCATCATTTTCTGTGAGAAACATAGAGTAAACATTAGTTCTCATATCTGCAATATATAGTTTAGATAATATCGGTAGTTGTAAATTAAAAAGATATTTAGGGCCAGTTTTCTGCATTCGCTCTTTGGGCTAGCCTAAAAATCCTTAAGAGATAACAGAATATTTTCATTCATATTAGGTATGATTATGATGCAGATGTCTAAATTTTTGGTTAGTTAAAATACCTTTGAGATAAATCTTCATCTATCTGTAAAGCTGGCTTGTATTTTTATTGCAAATTGTAACAATGCTGTGATAATCTTTAGCTAACTGATGAACGCTCTTGTAATTATTCAATAGTAAACAGGTTCGGGTGATGTTGCAGGTAACTATCTCTTCGGTGGGTTTAAATAGTTGGGATTGTCCACCTTGAAGTGGAGCCTGAGCCTTGTAGTAATCAGAAGTATTTGCAGCCAGTGGTGCAACAAACCAGTCGAATCCTAGTTCAGCATTAGTTTCAGATCCAGTCTGAGAACATCAAAGCAAGTAAGTTATATTCCTTGCCAGTTTGACCTGAACAGGACTTACGTAACCAACCAGGTATTTTCGTCATTGCGACCGTAGGGAAGCAATCTCAAAGCCTTGATTTTCGTAGCGAGTGCGTAAGTCCTGCTGAGTTATTACTTGCCAGCATAAATTTGTGTGTTTAGCCATGCGGATTTTGCTTTTGATAGTCTGTGTGATCTGTTCACTTACTAATAATTCTGCATACTTATTTTACTCTCCCTAACAGTATTTTAGTGGCTGAGTAGGTATTTTTGTACACGTTAAGGCACGGGCAATTTTGGATGGATATCGACAGAAAAAACTTGAACAAGACAATATTGTCTTAGTTCTTAACCGCTTCATTGAGATGAATTGAACGTAATTTTTGAATGGAGAAAGACCTTTTATGCAAATAACCAATCAAATTCATTTCCGTAATGTCCAAGGAGATATTCTTGGCGGGTTAACAGCGGCGGTAGTTGCCTTACCGATGGCATTAGCATTTGGTATCGCTTCTGGTGCAGGTGCGTCGGCTGGGTTATGGGGGGCAATATTAGTCGGATTTTTTGCCGCTTTGTTTGGTGGTACACCAAGCCTCATTTCCGAACCAACAGGCCCTATGACAGTAATTATCACCGCCGTCATTACTGGACTCACAGCCAATAATCCAGAAAATGGTCTGGCAATGGCATTTACTGTAGTGATGATGGCAGGATTATTTCAAATCCTCTTTGGACTATTGCGATTAGGGCGGTATATTACGATGTTGCCCTACAACGTGATTTCTGGCTTTATGACAGGAATTGGCGTGATTTTAATTTTTATGCAATTAGCACCCTTTTTAGGACAAGAAACTCCTAAAGGTGGTGTGATTGGCGTCATCCAGAATCTACCAACGCTCATTACCAATATCAATCCTTGGGAAACTATTTTAGGGGTAATAACTTTAGCAATTCTGTTGTTTTACCCTAGCCAATGGAAAAAAGTGATGCCGCCGCAACTGGTAGCTTTAGTTATCGGTACGGCAATTTCTCTGATTTTTTTTAGTGGTGTTGAAATTCGCACGATCGCCACGATTGGAGAAATTACTCCTGGTTTACCTCAACTGCAAATACCCACTTTTAGCCCTCAAAATTTGCAATTGATGTTTGTGAACTCAGTAGTATTGGGTATGGTAGGTTCCATTGATTGTTTATTAACTTGTCTTGTATCTGACAGTCTCACCCGTACCGAACACAAATCTAACAAAGAATTAATTGGGCAAGGTATTGCTAATTTGATTACTGGCTTATGTGGGGGGATTGCTGGTTCTGGAGCGACAACGGCAACTGTAGTTAATATCCAAGCCGGTGGACGCACGGCATTATCTGGTATTAGTCGGGCTTTAGTACTGTTAATTGTCGTTTTGTGGGCGGCTCCCTTAACTTCTGGTATTCCCTTGGCTGTGTTAGCGGGAATTGTCTTAAAGGTAGGGATTAATATTATTGACTGGGGATTTCTCAAAAGGGTTCACAAAATTTCTTGGAAGGCAGCCGGAATTGTCTATAGTGTGGTACTTCTAACAGTGTTTGTCGATTTAATGGTAGCTGTAGCTGTAGGAGTCTTTATTGCTAACATCTTGACTATTGAACGCCTTGATCAACTTCAATCCAATTCTGTAAAAGCAATTACTGACGCTGATGATCAAATTGTCTTAACTGCCGAAGAAAAAGAAATTTTAGATTCAGCTAACGGGCGAGTTTTACTGTTCCATCTCAGTGGGCCGATGATTTTTGGTGTTGCCAAAGCTATTGAGAGAGAACATCGTGCGATCGCTAATTATGATGTTCTGATTGTTGATTTAAGTGAAGTTCCTATTTTGGGCGTAACTTCTTCTTTGGCGATTGAAAGTGCCATTCAAGAGGTTATTGATGCCGGACGGGACGTGATCATTGTCGGTGCAACCGGAAAGGTAAGAAATCGCTTAGAAAAGTTGGGTATTGCTGGTTTAATTCCGGGACACTACTGGATGAGCGATCGCCTGACTGCACTTCAAACAGGTTTGGCTATGGTACGTGAAAAGCAAGGCTATAGCTATGATGAGACTGACAAACCTTTTCCTTCTCTTTCTTAATCACAGCTTTTTTTTCATATAAAGTTGAAGGACGTCCAATTTTTTAGTTTGACACTATCTTGAAACTTAACATTGGCTTTTGTTGACAGTGAACAGTGAACACTGTACGTTTTGATTCCTGATAGCTTGCGTGGCGTAGCCATAATTATTTGCGTAGGATGGGAGTAGGGAGTGGCTGACAGGTGTAGGTATTTTACAAACGTGCCTGAAATGGAGTTTTTACGTTGGTTAACAACTCAAATTTTAGTTTCTGATTTCCCAACCAAGAACGAAATTTCGTTATTTGAACCACGTTTATCGCTCTGTTTGAGAGTGCCTACTCATACCCAAATAAAAAACCTACACTTGTGAGGTAGGGAGTGGGGAGTGGGGAGTGGGGAGTAGGAAAGAAGATTTTTTGAGTATGCAGAGTTTTTCAATAATTAAATAGGAGTCCTATATGTAGCCAATAATATTGATTAACTAATAAATAAATAAATAAATCATATAATAACACTAAAACACTCACAACAACATTGAGATATATCTTTTTGTGCTATGGATTTATCGTTATTACTTTTCTGGTTTCCAGTTAGGATTCACTAAACTAGTGAGAATATGATCTTCCCATTTTCCATTAATTAATAAATAGTCCCTAGCATATCCCTCCACCAAAAAACCTAATTTTTTTAAGACATTGCCACTGCGCCGATTATGGGGCATATAATTAGCCATAATCCTGTGAAAATTCAATTCTTCAAATACATAATTAGTCGCGGCTCTTAAACCTTCTGTCATGTATCCTTTACCTTGCTCGGCTTCTGCAAGACTATAACCTACGTAACAAAAGTGAGCAGCACCGCGAATAAAATTACTAAAGTTGATAGTACCAATAACTTTTGTGGATTTTTTATTAGGAAAAATAAACAATTTTAACGATTGGTCATGGATGAACTCTAAGACATTATTTTCAATTTGATATTGCCAATACTCCTCGGTAAAGAAATTATCAAACCAATGAGGATAAAAGGGAGTTAGATAAGTTTTATTTTCATGGAAATATTTGAGAATTTGTGGTATATCTTTTTTAATCGCAATTCTTAATGTCAAGCGATCGCTTGTGATGAGTGGCAGTTCTGATCTCATATAAAAGTTAGTTGACTTGATAAATTTTAATCACAGATTTGAGAATTTTTCATCTCTCTCATACCTAACTCATGGGGTTTAATTTTTTTATCAAAAATAGTGAAGTCCCGATAACAAGAGTGAGTCAGATGAGCATTGAACAGATTTGTCCTCCTTAAGTCTGCACCTCGTCAAAAGAGGCAGGGGGGCAGGGAGCAAGGGAGCAAGGGAGCAGTCGATTTTGTCGGTGTAGTAGTTTCCGGTAATTTAACGATATCGTGATGCTGTGTATCCATTCTTTTGGCAAAACTTAAGGTAAAAAGTGATAAATTTGACAGAATTTCGCTGAGTATTACCCACACTTTTGATATCTAAGAGCAAATATTCTTGCTGTATCATCGTACTGCTTGAGTAGTTTGAGCTTTTGGGATATGTGAAGTTAGTGACTATTTTGACAGTGCATCTGCCACATCTTCAAAATCTTGATAAGCTGATTTCTAATATCTACAACGCTTAAATGTAAACTCGTTCGTTGCATCCAAAGGTTGTATTTTTAGAGATCCAACAAGAAAATGGCTCTTGACCAATCCAGTTTGTAAGAAGGATAGTGATGTCGGTGGGAATACGCTACGATTGGCAAAAAGCAGAGATTCAGGCGATATACAACACGCCATTCCTAGAGCTGATTTATCAAGCTGCTAGCGTGCATCGCCAATATCATGACCCAACAAAAATACAAGTTTGCAAGCTCATCTCTATTAAAACAGGGGCTTGCCCGGAAGATTGTAGCTACTGCGCCCAATCTTCTCGCTATAAAACCGAAGTCAAGCCCCAAGCACTGCTAGAAAAGGAAACTGTCTTGAGCATTGCCCAAAAAGCCAAAGAAACTGGCGTTAGTCGTGTTTGTATGGGTGCAGCTTGGCGCGAAGTTCGAGATAATTCCCAATTCGAGACGGTCTTGGAAATGGTCAAGGAAGTCACCGACATGGGTCTAGAAGTGTGCTGCACTCTGGGAATGCTGACTACAGACCAAGCCAAGCGCTTAGAAACAGCAGGACTGTATGCCTATAACCACAACTTAGATACTTCGGCAGATTATTACAATACGATTATTACCACCAGAACTTATGGCGATCGCCTGAATACAATTGATCATGTGCGACAAACAAATGTGACTGTATGTTCTGGCGGCATCCTCGGTTTAGGCGAAAGCATCGATGACCGAGTAGGGATGTTAGAGACTCTGGCCAATTTACATCCTCACCCAGAGTCCGTACCGATTAACATTCTTTCCCAAGTCCCTGGTACACCTTTAGAAAATCAACCAGATGTCCCCATTTGGGAAATAGTCCGCATGATAGCCACAGCGAGAATTGTCATGCCGGCTTCTGATGTACGTCTGAGCGCTGGTCGGGCCAGACTTTCTCAGGTGGAACAAGCGCTATGCTTCATGGCCGGGGCAAATTCCATTTTCTCCAGCGATGATAATAAAATGCTGACAGTGACTACTCCCTGTCCAGATTACGACGCTGACAAAGAAATGCTGAATTTGCTGGGTTTAGAAATGCGTCCGCCGCACCAAAGACCGGAAAAAGTGGCAACGTCTGCGGTTGTGAGTTAACGAAACTTACTCTCAATGAGCGTATCAGTCTAGTAGTGGACTGTCTCAGCTAAAATGTTGCATTACATTTATCTTGTAGGATGGGCGTTTCGCCCGTCCGGTGCAGGTAAAACGCCCGCACTACAAGAGTTATATCTATCACATCATTTTAGGCGTATCAGTCCACTACCAGATAAAAATAACCGCGAGTCAATTTAAGCTAGACAATTTAATTCACCAGATTTCTGGCTAAAGCGGTGATTTTCCCGGTAGTCTACAGGACAATCGATGACAGCAGGTACATCTTGCGCCAAAGCTTCTTTGAGTACGGGTATAAAATCAGTTGCAGATTCAACTCTGTAACCTTTTAAACCCATGCTTTCAGCTAACTTGACAAAATCAGGATTACCAAAATGCACAAAAGATGAATTACCTTTGCCAAATTGATTTTCTTGCTTCCATTCAATTAACCCATAGCCACCATCATTAAAGATTAGGGTGACAAAAGGAGTACCCACACGCAAGGCGGTTTCTAATTCCTGACAATTCATCATAAAACCGCCATCACCAGTAGCGGCGACAACCTTACGGTTAGGAGAAACCAGTTTTGCGGCTAAAGCACCAGGAATAGCTATACCCATGGCCGCAAAGCCATTGGAAATCAGGCAAGTATTGGGACTATGACAATGATAATGGCGGGCAATCCACATTTTATGTGCGCCCACATCAGAGATGACAATATCATCAGGCCCCATTACCTGGCGTAAATCATAAATTAGTTTTTGCGGTTTAATGGGAAAACCATCATCATGAGCATACTGTTCGTAATCAGCACGAATATTTTCCCGTAAACTAATGGCATAAGGATTGGGTTTACTTTGTCTATCTGCCAATTTTAAAATTTCATTCACAGAATCAGAAATATCACCTATTACTTCCACGTGGGGAATATAACTACTGTCAATTTCCGCAGATGTGGTGGCAATATGAATAATGGGAATTTCACCGTGAGGATTCCATTTTTTCGGGGAAAATTCGATTAAATCATAGCCAATAGCAATGACTAAATCTGTATTATCAAAACCACAGGTAATGAAATCTCGCTGTTGTAATCCTACCGACCACAAAGCCAAAGGATGAGTATAAGGAATCACACCTTTACCCATGAAAGTATTGACAACAGGAATATTCATCTGGGTAGCGAATTGCGTCACAGCATCACTAGCTTGAGCGCGAATGGCCCCATTTCCGACTAAGATAATGGGATTAACTGCTTGAGAAATAGCAGCAGCGGCGGCCCGAATACTAGCAAAAGAAGCATAGGTTTTTTCAGTATTATCCTTTCTCAACGGTTTGCCTTCCACTGGCATGGCCGCAATATTTTCTGGCAAATCAATGTGAACTGCACCCGGTTTTTCAGTTTGCGATCGCTTGAATGCTTTCCGCACTACTTCTGGTGTAATACTCGGTCGCACTATTTGTTTATTCCACTTGGTTACAGGTGCAAACATCGCCACCAAATCCAAATATTGATGAGATTCGATGTGCATTCTATCGGTTCCCACCTGACCTGTAATGGCCACTAAAGGCGCACCATCGAGGTTAGCATCTGCCACCCCAGTCATTAAATTAGTTGCCCCAGGCCCCAAAGTAGAAAGACATACCCCGGCTTTTCCCGTCAACCGTCCGTAGACATCGGCCATGAAAGCTGCACCTTGTTCATGACGAGTAGTAATAAATTTAATGGAAGAATGTTTAAGTGCTTCTAAAACGTGTAAATTCTCTTCACCAGGAAGACCAAAAACATATTGCACTCCTTCATTTTCTAGGCATTGCACCAATAATTCAGCAGTATTCATTTTATTTCCTCATTTGTTATAGATATTGGGGACTGAAGAGGCAGGGGGACAAGGTGACAAGGTGACAAGGTGACAAGGTGACAAGGTGACAAGGTGACAAGGTGACAAGG
>NZ_CAWUDM010000124.1:0-15553 GCF_963920855.1 Nostoc sp. CCY0012
GAGCAGGGGGGCAAGGGGGCAAGGGGGAAGACAACAAATATTATTTGAGTAAATTGGATAATTTATTGCGAATTGCGTTCGCGGAGCGTGCCGTAGGCTTTATTGCGAATTGCGAATTGTTTTTATCAAGGGTGGTAGTGGTGCGCCTAACATTTGGGCGGAATCAGACTAGCGATCGCCTGAGCTAACTCTACTGGATCAACAGGCTTGGAAATATGTTTTTGAAATCCGGCGGCTATGGCTTGTTGATGGTTGATTTCTCCAGCATAAGCAGTCAAGGCGATGGCCGGAATTTGTCCGCCTAGTTCTGGTGGCTTTGTTCTCACTTGGCGCATGAGCATATAGCCATCCATGATGGGCATCCCAATATCACTTAATAAAATATCTGGCTGGGATTGGGCTAATACTTTGAGTGCCTCACGTGCTGATGCTACAGACTTGACAATTGCACCATAATTTGATAGAGATACAGTGAAAAACTCTCGGATATCAGCTTGATCGTCTACCAAAAGAATTTCCACTCCCGCTAGTAATGAATCGGAAATGCTGACTTGTGCTGGCAAGGAATTAGCACTCATGACGCGGGTTTCAGGCTTTTTATGCAATGGTAGGTTGACCGTAAAAGTTGCCCCCTGTCCTTCTCCGGGGCTTTCTACCCGCACCGTACCCCCATGAAGTTCTACTAGATGATGGACAATTGCTAGTCCCAATCCCAATCCGCCAAATACTCTAGTGGTTTTGGCATCGGCTTGGCGGAAGTATTCAAAAACATGAGGCAAAAATTCTGGGGTGATCCCTTGACCTGTATCAATCACCTGAATTTGAGCATCGAGTCCCATCCGTGCTAAATGTACCTCTACTCTGCCCCCTGGAGGTGTAAATTTTACGGCATTAGAAACCAGATTCCAGAACACCTGTTGTAAGCGGCTGGCATCCCCCATTACCTGTATATTTTCATCGCTGAATGTTGTTTGGATTTGAATTGACTTAGCTTCTGCGGCTAAACTCACTGTCTCTAGGGCTGCGGCGATGGTCATTCTCAAATCGACCGCAGAGATATTTAAATTCAGCTTACCGCGTAAAATCCGCGATACATCAAGTAAGTCTTCAATTAATTGGGTTTGTAACTGAGCATTACGCTCAATGGTTGCCAATGCTCGATTTGTAGTCGCTTCATCATACTTACGAGTGCGGAGTAACTTTGCCCACCCTAAAATTGGATTTAGGGGAGTTCGCAGTTCATGGGAAAGTACAGCTAAAAATTCATCTTTAATGCGGTTGGCTGTCTCGGCTTCATCCCGTGCAGTTTGTTCGGCAGCGTAAAGTTGGGCGCGGGCGATCGCTTGGGCGCACTGCTGTCCTAATGTCCAAATAAAGCCGCGATCTTCCTCATTAAATGGTTGCGGGTTAATAAAGCTTAATCCCAATGCCCCAATTGCTTTTCCCTCTACCATTAAGGGAATAGAAGCTTGGGCAAAATTGCCAGTTGTATTTACAGCATCTGCTAAATGGGGGTATCGGTTAATTAAAGCTTCTGGATTTTGGATGAAGATGGGCTTTCCTGTTCTGAATGTTTCTGCTAAAGGAACAGGCGCAGTTATGGGAAAAGTTGTCCAGCTATTGATTACTGACTGGGGATAGCCAACTGCTTCCACCACTTTGAGGACACTGCCTTCAGCTTGCATGACCACTAAACCTGCTGTTGCTCCTAAAGCAGCAATTCCTTGGTGAACGACTACATCGGCTACTTGTTGGGGAGTTAAGGCTTCTGAAAGTGCGGCGGTGACCTTTTGCAAACGGAGTATCCGGCTGACGGCTTGTTCTGCTGCTTGTTTCGCCTGTTGAGTTTCTTGATACAATCTAGCGTTATCAATGGCGATCGCTGCACGACGGGCAATATCTTCTGCTAAAGTTAAGTCTGTTAGTTCATAGTGACGATGAGATTCGTCGGTGACAAAACACAAAGTTCCAAATAATTGCCCTCTGGAATAGAGAGGAATTAGCATCAAGGAACGCATACCCAGACTGCGTAGTAATTGCAAATGTCCTTCATCTTCAGCTATTTCGGCAAGAAAAGCATCTGTTAATTCAGGATAAAAAACAGATTGCCCTTGTATGAGTGACTTACCAAACGGATGTGTTCTTGTGCCGTCAAGGGGATAACGCTGTTGGATTTGGGCTAATTGCTGACGTTTTTTGGGATTAGCTGTGGCGATCGCCACTTGTCGCATGGATGAATCTGGTTGCAGAATATCGACAGTACACCAATCTGCCATGAAGGGTACTGCCAATTTAGCAAGGTTGTTTAAGGTGATTTCATAATCGAGTGCAGCCGCCAATATGGTGCTAGTTTCCACTAAAAACTGTTGCGCTGCTTCTACTTGTTTGCGTTCACTTATATCTTCAATAATCCCAAATCCATATTTTGCTTTCCCTTCACTATCCCACACAGCTGTAGAAGTCAGATTCACCCACACAATGGAATTATCTTTGCGGATGTAGCGCTTCTCTAAAGAATAACCTTTAATTTCTTTGGCTAAAACTCGCTGAGTATTGATCCAATCTAGTTCTATGTCATGAGGATGAGTAATTTCTTGGAAGTTTAACTGCATTAACTCTTCATGACTATATCCAGTAATCTCACACAAAGCGGGATTCACTTGCAGGAATTGTCCATCTAAGTCTACTTGGGCAATGCCTACGGCAGCTTGGTCAAACATGGTGCGGAATCTTTCTTCGCTTTCTCGCAATGCTTGTTCAGCTTGCTTGAGTTGGGTAACATCAATTGCTGTAACACCTACTCCCAGTAACTGCCCATTTGGTAAAGACACTGGATAGTAGTTGATCAGAGCGTAACGAAATGTCCCTGGTGGATAAGTTTCACCACCAATTTCCTGATTCAGCAATGGTTCTCTGGTTGCCATCAGTTGATTAAAAATCGGTTCTAGTTGTGGCGCCCATTGTGGTAGCACCTCCCTGATGGTGTGACCGATGTGTTGGTTGGATGGTACACCGTTGATGGCTGCCAGGGCTTCATTTGCGTACACATAACGCAGTTCTGTATCGAGAAAAGCTAGTGCTACTGGTGAACTACTCAGCCAGGCATTTAGTAATGCTAAGGTTTCGTCTTTTTGCTGAATGGCTTGTCGAAGTTCCCGATTTAAATTAGCTTTTTCTAGTTCTGTCTGCTTACGCTCAGTAATATTCAACGCCGCGCAAGTAATACCCTCAACCCTATTATCTTTATTTTTGAATGGTTCAATCAGCAAATCATAATAACCGATTTGTCCACCCAAAATCAAAGGAACTTCTTCACGGGTAGAAACACCACTTTCTAACGCATTTTTTTTTATTTTTGTCAAGTATTCTGCTACTGAAGTTGGATATAATTCATAGTCAGATTTGCCAATAATTTCTGCAACAGTTTTTTTACCTTGAGGGTTATGAATCCACTGATAGTGTAAATTTTTATCTTGTTGAAAAACTACGATATTGGAACTACTTAGGGCTAATCGAAATCGTTCCTCACTCACTTTCAGTTTTTGGAGATTTACCTCAGCTTCTTTTTTAGCAGTCCTAGATACTTCACATAAGATACTAATGACAACGCCCTGTAATGCAAACAATCCCAGTCGCACAAAGCTGGTGGAGTCAAGACTCAGCTCATAAGTAGGATGCAGGAAAAAGTAGTTGCTTGCAAAAGATGATAATAAAGTTGCTAACAGCCCTGATTTTAAACCACCATACCAAGCACTGACCATGACAGCGCCAAAAAACAGCAGGAATGGAGTAACGCTAATATTGAGCCAAGGATCTAGCAACAACATCAGTGCTAAAGCAATTCCCACAATTAAGACAACAATGCCATAACGTAGTAACTGAGAAGCATTAATATCAGACATGAAAATATTTGGGAAAAACCTATACTGATTGCAGATGCTTTAGTTAAATGTTGTATGTCACAAAAATCCCACTCCTTACTCCCAGCCTAAGTTAGTATCTGGGAAATTGTTGAAATAGTTTAATCAGATATTAGCACTATCAGAAATTCAAGAACGATAGTATATTCAGATGACGAAAAAATTGACTGGTAGCTAATTCTCCTTGAGAACTGATACCAATTTTGCTATGTGTGCGGCTTGATGAGTTGCCATCACAGATATACGTATGCGACTGGTAGGGACTGTGGGTGGCCGAATAGCTGGGGCGAAAATGCCAGCTTCTTGGAGTTGCTTCCCTATATTGAGGGCATTGGCGGCGCTAGGTAACTGAAAACATAGTATGGGTGATGCAGTAGGCAGTAATGGCAGATGGGGTAACTGTGATTGCATTAACTTTTTCAAGTAATCTACATTCTCCCAAAGTTGGACTCGGCGTTGCGGTTCTGTTTGTACAATCTCAATTGCCGCTAAAGCCGCCGCCGTGTCTGCGGGTGAAAGGGCTGTGGTATAAATCCAACTTGGTGCGCGATTGCGTAAAAAATCAATTAGGGTGGCACTTCCCGCTACATAACCGCCTAAACTACCCAAGGCTTTACTCAATGTGCCAATTTGAATTAAATTTCTGCCTGTGCAACCAAAATGTTCCACACACCCAGCACCAGTTTTTCCCATGACACCAGTGGCATGAGCTTCATCAACTAGCAGCATACAGCTAAACTCATCAGCTAAATCCAACAGCGCTGGTAATGGACATAAGTCGCCATCCATGCTAAAGACGCTATCAGTAATAATTAAACAGCGTTGATAATTGTGTCGATGCTCAAGCAACTGAGTTTTTAATACTGCGACATCACAGTGGGGGTATTCAATTAACGTTGCACCGCTAAGAATCGCCCCATTTTTCAAACTGGAATGATTATATTGGTCAGATAAAATTAAATCCCGCTTACCCATCAAAGCGGCGATCGCACCCAAATTAGCCAGATACCCAGAACTAAATACTACCGCATCGGCTGTTTGTTTTAACGAGGCGATCGCCTGTTCCAATTCCCTGTGTAATTCCCGATGACCACTGAGTAATCGAGAACCAGTACTACCAGTACCAAATTCTGCGATCGCACTCACAGCAGCCTTAATTAAGCGTTCATCCCCAGCCAATCCCAAATAATCATTACTGGCAAAATTAATCACCTCTTCCCCAGCCAACAATACAGTTGCACCGGGGCGACCGTGGATGGTTGTTACAGAACGATACCAGTCTGCCCGATGAATAGTTGCCAGGGATTTTTCTATCCAAGCGTAGGGGTCTAGGGGCATTATGATGGGAGTGGGGAGTGGGGAGTAGGGAGTAGGGAGGCAGGGGGGAATAAGCTAACCAATTACGAATTACGAATTACGTACAGCCCTAGCGGGCATAGCTTTGCTTACCGCGTTAGCGTGCCGGAGGCTCTATTACGAATTACAACTGACTTACTTGTTCGCTGCTGCTAAGATGAGCGATCGCTTGTTTGATCCAGTCTTCTACGTAAGCGTCTTTTGGTAGTCCAATGTCTTCGCTAACTACATGGAGGGCGTGACTGACTTCATGGGCAGTATATCCTAAGGCGAAGAGGGTCATTTGCACTTCTTCAAGTATTCCGGGTGCTGGGCCACCTGTAGCCACGAAGAAGCCTGCTGATTTACGCCATTCGACTAGTTTGCTTTTCAGTTCTAAACAAATGCGTTCAGCAGTTTTTTTGCCAACGCCAGGGGCTTGGATTAAAACTTGGGTGTTGGCGGCGATGATGGCTTGGACTAAATCTGGCAGTTCTAAGGTGTCCAATAAGGCGATGGCTAAGGCTGCGCCGATACCGCTAACGGTTAGTAAGTGGCGGAATAAATCACGTTCTGAAGGGGAAGCAAAGCCGTAGAGAAATGGTACTTCGTCACGAATTTGTAAATGGGTGAAAATTTGGATCACTCCTCCCGATTCTGGCAACTGTTGTGACAGGCGTTGGGGAATTTGCAAATCATAGCCCAAATTATTTACTTCTAGAGTCAACATCACGCGACTCCCGCCAATTGTTTGAATACCAGCAACGATCCCTTTGAGATAGCTAATCATTCTAAGAACCCAAAATATTTTAACCCTTCAAGAATTCCACCCGCACACAAGTCTTGTGCTAGGTAACGATAGTTAGCGGGATACTCGTTGTGCCACTGGAGTAACTCTGGACGGGCATTCCCGACTATGATTCCCCGTTCGTTGCCTACAGCGAATAAAGCAATATCATTACCCGAATCACCACAGACAACTGTTTGTTCTGCTGCAAATTTCCACTTTTGACGCAGAAACTGCATTGCCTGACCTTTATCGCTGGTACGGGGCAAAATGTCAAGGTCAATACCGCTACTATAAATTAACTTTATATTTAATTCACATTTTTGCAATTCTGCTTCTAGTTTTGGCAGAACCGTGACAGCGACTTGTTGATCGATAAAACAACTAACTTTAAATTCACGTTGTTCTGAGTCTGGTTGCAGTTCTAACTCCGGAAAAGACTTAGCAATTTTTAATACTAATTCCCGATCCCAGCCAGTGGAGAGGATTTCTGACCAACCTGCATCGGGGGTATCATGACCATCAAGATAAATTTCTGTACCCACAGACAGGACGAGTGCATCGGGTTGCATGAGGTTTTTTTCTTGCTGGAGTTCGCGGTAAAGTATAGGCGATCGCCCAGTAGCATAAACGATTTTAGTGCCGTAGGCTTGGCGATGTTGGTCAAGTTTTTGACTCAGTTCTGTTAACGCTGCGTCATTACCCACGAAGGTGTGATCTAGATCAGTGACAAAAAGAAAAGGTTTCATGATTTTGATGTACTCCAAGTTGGTAGTTGCAGAAATACCCGAAAATCCCACAGTCGCCCAAATGCAATCTGCGGAAACTGATTCTTGACGATGCGTTCCGAGTTAATTTACCAGATTTTGGTTCTTGTGTATTCTGACTGATGTCATAATTCTGTGATTGCTGGTTTTGATTCTGCATCTAGCGACTAACCAAAGCTATCTTGAGATAGAAGTATCAGATCACAGTAATCGCTACGATTTAATCAGTATTTCTGCTATTCTCTATGTCTTTTGCATCTAACCAAAGTCATCACCGCAAAGAATTATTCCGTGTAATTTTTGCTGTATCTATCATCATCGTTGGTATTACTCATTTTCTCAGGACAGAGCAATACGCTCGCATTGTCCCACCAGTTTTTCCGCCATTAACATCAGTCTATGTCAGCGGTGTATTTGAAATTCTCGGTGGTATTGGCTTAATGATCCCGTTTGTCAGTGCGACAGCAGCATGGGGACTAATTGCTTTATTTATTGGTGTCTTTCCTGCCAATATCTACATGACTATACACAACATTCAGATTGAAGGCATTCCCCATAATCAATTATTGTATTTAGCTAGGCTACCTTTTCAGGCAGTCTTGATTGCTTGGGCATACTGGTATACTTTGGACGATAAACCTTAGTTGTGATGCATGATGAAGTAGAATTGAACCAGAAAATTTTTTGTATCTAACACAACCAAAGCTTATGGAAACGAGAAAGCATAAAATCTGTCAGCTAGAGGCGACTCAGGAATGGTTGTGTTTAGATTCAATGGGATATATTGCAGAATGTTTAGAAGCTTGTACATCTATAGATATGCTGGTTGATTTGAGGGAAATCTTTCCCCGTCAAGGATTGACAGTATCCAGTGTGCAAGTCTGTGAATTACAAAGAAAGCGCATTCAGAAATGGCTAAAAGTATTGAATCAAGAAAGTCAAAACTTAGACACATCTCCTAAGTGTCTCTAATTAAAATATGTGTGCTATCCTCAGATGTTTCACCTGGTTGTGGATAGCAAATACTTTGTTTAGCAAATGCTTGTTTGGCTTGTCGCAGAAGATCGGTTTTGTAAAGAAACTCTTCTCTCGCATCCATTGGGTAAGACTTAAGTTTAAATTTGGTACACCAAGGCAATTCTTCCATAACTACAACAATGGGTAGTTTTAATTGTGTGTATTTGCTACTGTAAGCAGCTTGATAGAGAATGCGGATTACCTGCTCAAAATCAACTGTATGATTTAAATAAAATTCCGTAACAACTTGTGCTTCTAACTCGCCACTGTTGGCATTAGAAATAGCATCTGTCCAAGTTTTATTGTGGGGAATAGTCACAATATTATCATCAGGTGTTTGTAGTCTTAGTCCACGTAAACCGTAACCAATCACCTCACCGTAGTGTTCGCCAATAGTAATGCGATCGCCTACTCGATAAGGTGCTTCAAATAAGGTGACAATACCTGCAATAATGGAACTTACATAATCCTTAAAAGCAAATCCCAATGCTACAGCAACAGTACCAGTTAGTGCTAAGAGATTAGTTTCGGAAAGTTTGAGAAATAGATGCAGTAGGTAAACTATAGTCGCCAATAAAATTAGTGCTTTCCAAAAAGGTACTGATTGTTTAATCAAAAGTCGAAAGCGCCGGGGGACTCGTTCCGATAACCAATTAAAAAACGATTGGAATGTGATTGAGATTGTGTAGGCGACAACAATACAAATTAAGGCTTTGAGAATTTTGTTGACTGTAATTTCAGTCAGGAGTTTGCTGACGGCTTGATTACCATTTGCCACTTGAGCTATAAAAAGTAGAAATGTAGAATTATCAGGAGACATATATTTAGTCTTTGCCAATCAAAAAGTTGTTATTATTCAACTCAGTTTTAAGAGAAGGATAATAAGCAGGATAAAGACTTAACTGTTCTTGCTGTTGGATAATGACACCCGCACGTAGCAGCATTTGGACACGCGATCGCACCAGTTGTTCACTTTCACCTAAACTGAAAGCTAAATGAGTCCGAGTAATTTGACCGTGGACTAGTAGAGAATGCAATAGGTAACGATCAATTGCCGTCAAATCAGGTAAACTCGGTAAAATTGGCTTAGTTTGTTGCAGATTACTAGCCATTTCTTGAGTCACACCTGGAGATTTAGAAACAGCATCAGGTATATCAGCCGCACGCATTCGCAGTCTTTGCAACCACAAATAAGCCGCCACACTACTCACCCCATCAGCTAAACTAGCCAGTGATTTAGAGTCAGCTAAATTTGTATTTTCTTGATTATCTTGGGTAGATAATTCTTGAGTTACTGGTGCTAACCATTGTTCCAGTGCTTTCCCCTTTAATTGAGGTAGGTAATGAACTTCTTCTAAATAAGCACTTATTTGACAAACCTGATCTAAAAATGACCAAGCCCAAGAATTACAACCAATCAACCAAAACTTAGACTGGTCATGTACAACTGCATTTTGCAGAAACTCGATACCTTCCCAGCCGCCTATACATCGCAAAAAACATTGTGCCAAACAAGGAATTACAATCAGTTCTGGATGAGAATCTGAAGATAAAACCTCCTCAATTACCCTTATTAAAGCCGAAGCATCAGTAGTTCGCCGCCAACTTTTCAGAGGATTGATAACTTGTAAATCTTTTAACAACTCGCCTGTCAAACTTCCCTGCAAAATTTCTGCAATTGGTTCTACAGGACAACCTAAAACCACCAAACTATTAGCAGAATTAGTATTTTGCTGCCAATTTGTCAAAGCCGTTTTCAGTACTTCTTGAATGCTGGTAGTATAATCAACCGGATGAGATAACCGATTTATTTTTTCTGCAAATTCCTGAATAATTTCCTCAGGAGGACTATCAAGCAGATTATCAGGATTAGTTGTTTTCGCCTGAGAAAGCCCAGACTGAAACCAATTGATAGCCGATCTGAGTTTTGCACCCATCATCATTGCATAGTTGAATCATCACTCAAAGTCTCAATCAACAAATTCACCTGCTGCTGTCGCTGCTGCAAAAAACCCTCACACTGACGCAAAGACTCAACAGCACTAGCGAACTGTGCAAACACATCCTCCAACTCCAACTCACCCGCCTCAATACGAGCGATAATTTCCTCAATCTCCAAAACCTTCGCCTCATAATTCCAACCCTCCATCGAGTCAGAACTAGAAGCACCCTTACGCTTAACCATGAAAATCTTAGCGTCCTTGGCGCCTCGGCGGTTCGTTAACATTCACTACCTTAACTGTAACCTCCCCCTGTCCCAACTGAATCAACAAATCATCCCCCATAGCCAACTCAGAAGCCGAACGAGCGATCGCCCCATTTTCCCTTCTTACCACAGCATAACCACGCTGCAAAACCGCCTTAGGGTCAAGACTAGCCAACTTTTCCCGTAACAATTCTAAACGCTGCTGTGCTTGCTGCGATCGCCCCAAACTCACCTGTAACAGCTGCTTTCTTTTCCAACCTAACCGCAGTATCTCCTGCTGAACTTGTCTATCTAACCCCAAACGCCGCAACCGCTGACGTAAACCTTGCAACTTATTCTCAGCACTCGCCTCAAATTCCAGTACCGCCTCACGCAAAGCCATCACCCTTTGACGATGCTGATTATATAACTCAGATATAGCCGGTACCACAGTTTCCGCCGCCGCCGTTGGTGTATGGGCGCAAAAATCAGCAACTAAATCCGCCAAAGACTCATCGCGTTGATGACCAATACCAGTAATTACCGGCACAGAACAACTAGCAACAGCCCGCACCACCCGTTCATCATTAAAGCAAGCCAACTCCTCAACCGCACCACCACCCCGTGATAAAATTAACACCTCAGCCCGACCATCCCGATTTACCCGATTCATCGCCTTGACTATAGACTCTGGTGCTTGCTCACCTTGTACCGTAGCCGGAGAAAATAAAACCTGTAAACCGGGATATCGTTGCTTAAGAGTTTTTTGGATATCGCCCCAAGCCGCTGCTGTAGGAGAAGTTACCACTGCGATCGTTTGGGGGTGCAGCGGTAAAGGACGTTTACGTTCTAAGTCAAATAAACCCTCAGCCAGCAAGCGGTTTTTTAATTGTTGATAACGTAACGCCTGTAACCCAGCCCCAGCAGGTAAAGCTTGCCATACAGATAATTGATACTCTCCCCTTTGCGGGTAAACCCGGATACTACCTAAGATAATTACCTGCTCACCAGGAACAGGCATTTGAGCGAGTTTCGGGATTTGACCATTCCAGACCACACATTTAATCCCAGCCGTCCCATCTGGGTCTTGTAGCGTAAAAAACAACCCACTGCGATGGTGATTAGCACTGGAAACTTCCCCAGTCACCCAAACTTGCCGTAATTGCTCATCTTGCTCTAACAGCAAGCGGATATAGTCAGTTAATCCAGATACCGAAAGCGCCGTATCAGGAATGAGAGAGTTAAAAGTCATCAAAGATGCCTAAAAGCATTGGTGCTGGAGCGATTCTAGCATTTTTAACCTAATACCCTGCCCATTATTGTCCTTTAATTTCCTCAGCTAAAGTCAAAACTTGCAGATAAAGCCGATCAGAAATTCTCGTTCCCTTTACCTGCATCTCATCTAAAATATCTTTAACGCTGTCCAATAAACCTCGACGCTTTGCTAACAATAAAATCCCCACAGTACCAATTAAAGGTAACTTTCGTGCCATAGCTACCTTTCTCGCCGCCTTTTCATCAATCAACAACTGAGAAGCCCCAATTTCTTCAGCTAAAGCAATAGCTTCTGATTCTCCCAAATGTAAATTAAAGGACTTTTGCAACTCCTCAACCACCTGCTGATTCTCTACCTTTACAACTTCAATCCAAGACAAATTCTGTACAAATTCTGCTGCTGGATGCTGACCTACCTGTAATTCATTAAATATACCGTGGGTAATCAAAACTTTACCAAAAATTTTTGGCAATAAATCAAGATGCTCAACCTTGGCTAACTCACTGATTGGGGTGGTATCCGAGACAATTATCATTTAAGAAATTTGCTGATTTAAAATTAATGCTGCTTGTTCTACTTCTTGATGTAATTCCTCCAAACTCTGAGAGTCATCAAAAAGAGAAATCCCCCATTTATTCATCATTTCTATAACTTCTATCCGAGAAATATCAAGGATTTTTGCTGCCCTACCACTGGTAATTTCTCCTACTTCCAATAAAGCCATTACATACCCTTCTTTAGCCTTATGTAAAGCCTTTTCTCGAATCTCTGCTGAAAGCTGAATACTTTCCAATTCCTTGTCTACAATTGTTAAAGCCATTACTAAAACTCCCGACTATACATTTTTATTGTAGTCCTTAAACCACTTCCCCTAACATCACTATAATTTTTGAAGACTACGACAATAACTGCATTGATTGTTAGCTTGTGTTAGTATTTTCGCCCGAACTTCTTCAGAAACAGGACTTACGTAACCAACCACGTATTTTCGTCATTGCGACCGTAGGGAAGCAATCTCAAAGCCTTGATTTTCCTAGCGAGTGCGTAAGTCCTAATCCTGATTGTATGATTTCTGCTATTGCTATCCATCAAAATCTGACTTTAGTGACTGGTAACTTATCTCACTCAGGACTTACGTAACCAACCACGTATTTTCGTCATTGCGACCGTAGGGAAGCAATCTCAAAGCCTTAATTTTCGGGCGAGTCCGTAAGTCCTATCACTATCAAAGGATTCAAGACTTAGGTTATTCACTAAGACTAAATAATTGGCGTTTATAGTCATCAGGGTATTTAATTTACGCACAGCAATATTAATCTTCAGTGTAGTATGTAGGTATGTAATCATACGTGCGGACAAGCTTAACCCATGACAGTCATCACAATTCGGGAAGAAGGGCGAATAGATACCGGATTTGCAGCAATTCTCAAGTTTGATGGCGGAGAATACCCAGTTACGATTACTGACCCCTTTACCCCCAAGGAAGAAAAACTACTAGAGTGGTATTTTGAAGAATGGGTAACGTTTCCTTTTAGTGATACTGTAATTGCAGAGAGGGCAGCAGCCAGCGTTAAAATATACGGTGAAAGCCTATTTAAGCAGGTTTTTCAGGCAGATTTCAATGCTTACAGCTTATATCGACAACTACGGGGTAATCTGAGTCAAGTACAGATTGAAATCGTTGCGAAAACCCCAGAATTTCACGCCCTACACTGGGAAGCTCTACAAGACCCAGATTTAAGCCGACCACTGGCGGTAGACTGTGTAATGTTGCGGAAGAATGTCAGACCTGCACCACCTGTATCAGCTAATGTGCAGTTATCGCCTGTGATTAATCTGCTGGTAGTGGTGGCGCGTCCAGATGAGGAAAGGGATGTGGGCTATCGGACAATTTCTCGCCCGTTGCTGGAATTGATTGACAATAGCAATTTGCGGGTAAATGTTGAATTGCTGCGTCCGGGAACTTATGAAAGTTTGTCTAAGCACTTACAAGAAAAATGTGCAGGATTTTACCACATCGTTCATTTGGATATGCACGGGGCGCTGCTAAATTATCAACAGGTTCAGTCTTCCAGCCAACCTGAACGCTATTTTTATAAAGGGCGTTATGGACGTGGTGATTTGCAGCCCTTTGATGGGGTGAAAGCTTTTGTCTGCTTTGAGGGCGAGTCTCAGGGTAAAGTTGATTTGGTAGAAGCTTCAGAGTTAGCCGCATTGTTGACAGGAAAGGGGGTTCCTGTGTGTATTCTCAATGCTTGTCAGTCGGGGAAACAGGTGAAGAACTCCGCCAGCGAGGAGGGGTTAAGTGAAGATACTCGTGAAACCAGTCTGGGAAGCAGGTTAATGACCGCAGGGATGCAGATGGTGGTGGCAATGGGGTATTCTGTCACTGTGTCGGCGGCAAAGTTGATGATGTCACAGCTTTATCAACATTTATTTGATCATAAACCCATGACTGAAGCTATCAGGCTGGGGAGGCTGGAACTGTTCAATGATAAAGAACGTAAAGCCTATTTCAATAAATATATTAATTTAGAAGATTGGTTATTACCTGTGGTTTATTCTCATCAGGTAGTGAATTTTAATTTACGGCAGTTTACACCAGAAGAAGAAGAGAAATATTACGAATCTGTTGCTATTCAGTATCGTTTCTCCTTGCCGGAATATGGATTTTTTGGTCGGGATTTGGAGATTCTCAAAATTGAGAAGGCTTTGCTCAGGCATAATGTTTTGCTGTTGCAAGGTATGGGGGGAACAGGTAAAACAACTTTGTTAAATCATTTAAGGGAATGGTGGCAGAGGACACATTTTGTTGAGGATGTATTTTATTTTGGCTATGACCAAAAAGCCTGGACGCTGACACAAATTCTGTTTGATATTGGTCAGCAAGTGTATGGTAAATTTGAACAGGCGCAGTTTCAAGCCATGAGTCAGCCTGCACAGGTACAGAAATTAGTGGCAAAGTTGCGAGGTGCAGCTTACGCTGTAATTTTGGATAATTTGGAATCGGTGACTGGGCAACAACTGGCGATTCAAAATACTTTACCAGAGGCAGAACGTCAGCAAATCCGGGATTTTATCGGGAAGTTGGTAGGTGGTAAAACGCGGGTGGTTTTGGGTTCGCGTAGTCGGGAAGAATGGCTACAAAGTCAGACTTTTAAACAGAATATTTATGAGTTACAAGGATTAGATCAAGAAGCCCGGACGGAATTAGCAGAGAAAATTTTAGAACGGAATGTAGCTGCACACCTTGTTGATGGGATTCGTCAAGATGCAGATTTTCAAAAGTTGATGAAATTGTTGGCAGGGTATCCCCTGGCGATGGAAGTTGTGTTGACGAATTTGCAAAGGCAATCACCCCAGGAGATTTTGCAGGGGTTGCAAAGTGCTGATGTCAATTTGGATGTGGTGAGTGAGGATAAGACTAAGAGTATTTTGAAATGTGTCGAATATTCTCACAGTAATTTGTCACCAGATGCACAGAAATTGTTGCTTTGTTTGGCTCCTTTTAGTGGGTTCATTTGTCGTGGATTTATTCCGGTTTACATCAATGAACTAGAAAAGCTAGAACCATTAAATAATTACTGTTTTGATAAATTCAATGACGCTATTCAAGAGGCAATTAACTGGGGTTTACTCTCACTGATTGAGAATGAGCATAACTTACTAAAAATTCAACCTATTTTCCCATACTTTTTAAAGACTAAGTTAGCATTTATTGATGAGACAACCTGTGCAGCTTTACAAGAGGGATTTAAAAACCACTATATAGCTTTGGCAGGATATTATAATCATTTGATGGATTCTAAAGATGCTCAAGAGCGTCAAAGAGGTATATCTTTCTGTGGCTGGGAATATGAAAACCTTTATCATGCCCTGCAAATTTGTTTGCAGAAACAACAAAGTATTAGTATCTACTTTTGTTTATATCAATACTTTGAATTGATTAGGGATCACCAAAGTAACCTCAAGTTGGCAGAAATGGTTTGTCAAAATTTAGAAAATTATCCCCCGGCATTTATTCAGGGTGAATTAGGTTATCAGATAGCAATGGCAATTTATAGACTGGGTAGTTGTCAACTGGAGGCAAAGCAGTACCAGCAAGCTAAATGTTCTTACGAAAAGACTTTAGAAATTTATCCTACCTTAGTGGGTATAGAAGAAAGACAAAAACAACTTTGGCCAGCCAGCACCTACCACGGGTTGGGAAAAGTTGCCCAAGAATTGCGAGAATATGAAGAAGCACGGCGCAATTATCAACAGGCT
>NZ_CAWUDM010000125.1:0-15387 GCF_963920855.1 Nostoc sp. CCY0012
TCAGGCTCTATCCCTTATTAAACAAGCTGTTTAGCCTTCTTGTCACCCGTTAAGGAATTTAAGACAATAAACTAGCAGAATTTATATCTAAAAATAACGTTGCTTGCGATTGCTTTCTGAGAACTGATGCTGGACAATTTGTAGTAATTGACTCTTGTAACATTTGTTTAACTGTTTGTGATTTACGTTTTTCTGGTGCTAGACAAATAATTTTTTTTGCTGCACAAATCAAAGGCAAAGTAACAGTAAAAGCGTACTGTGGAACACTATCGATATTGGGAAAGTGACCTGTGTTAACTTGTTGCTGGCGATTTGTTACGTCTAGTTTCACCAATTTGACGTTGTAAGGATCTTGAAAATTAGCTACGGCTGGGTCATTAAAAGCCAAGTGTCCATTTTCACCAACACCCAGACAACACAAATCAATAGGCTGTGCTTGCAATAGTTTTGTGTAGCGATCGCACTCTGTGATCGGTTGCAAGGCATCGCCTTCTATATAATGGAATTTATGGGGAAAAATGCGCTTTTCTACACGTTCTCGCATATAGCGCCGAAAACTAGCAGGATGGTCAGCAGTCACTCCCAAATATTCATCTAGATGAAATAAAGTAATTCGTGACCAGTCTACACCACCAAGTGAGATTAAAGCATCCAGAAATTTGAGTTGGGAATTACCTGTTGCTAACAATACAGCTGCTGTGTCTTGTTCCTGGAGAAGTTGCTGTAAATACTGTTGTGTGATTTCTGCAACTGCTAAGGCCATTTCTGCTTCAGAGTTGTAAATCTGCACTAATAAGTCATCGACACGAAAAGAGTTTGTAGCGGCTGACATTTGCTTACAAGGAATGTTGTCAATAGAAGAGAGGCTAGAGGCTAGGGATTAGAGAAAAAAGTTTTTCGTTCTTGGTTGTAGTTTTTTCCGTGATTGACTAACTGGAAAAAGTGCTGAGTGCTGTTAAAAATATTAGTCCCTAGTCCCTTTATATGACTGAGGACAAAAACCATGTAAACTATGTAAATAAAGTTAATAATTATTTACAATTTACCCAACTATCATGCTAGCTGCAATTCTCTTTGACTTAGATGGCACTATCGTCAATACTGACCCTATTCACTATCAAGCTTGGCAGCAAATGCTGTTGAGTTATGACATCGAAATTGACGAGAGTTTCTACAAAGCTCGCATTAGTGGACGGTTAAATCCAGAAATTGTTAAAGATATCTTGCCACAATTATCAGTAGCTGAAGGTCAAAAATTTGCAGACGAAAAAGAAGCCCTATTCCGTGAACTTGCTTCCCATCTCCAAGCAATCGATGGATTTGCTGAACTCATCGCATGGACAGAAAAACATCAATTAAAACGTGCTTTAGTAACTAACGCCCCTCGACTAAATGCAGAATTTATGCTTAAGGTGCTAGGAATACAAACAGCTTTTCACACCATTGTGGTGGCAGATGACTGTGTTGCAGGTAAACCTGACCCTACGCCTTATCAAGTAGCATTAAATAACTTACAAATTAAGCCAGAGGAAGCGATCGCCTTAGAAGATTCTCCCTCTGGTATTCGGGCCGCAGTGGGTGCTAAAATTCGCACTGTTGGTGTAGCATCGACTCATGATCCGCAAGTCTTACAGGAAGTTGGCACGTTGATGTCAATTCCAGACTTTACTGATTTGCAGTTGTGGACGTTCCTTAATTCGTTGATAGAACCTGCAAATGTTAACCTTCTGAATTAAAGCGATGAACCAGTAGCCGGAATCTCCACGGTGGGGACTACCACAGGGGGTCTATCTGGACGTTTTGATTCCACAGGTGGGGGGGTGGGGATGACCACAGGCTGTGATGGTTTCACTATTGAAGGTGGCGGTGGTGGTGGAGGTGCAGGTGAAGTAGACTCTTTGCTAGTTGTGGGTATGACATTGGAGGCTGGCGATTCTGGGGATGCAGCCTCTTCACGCGATGAACGGATTTCCCGTAGCCTCTCTATTAACGGCGGTGTCGGCGCAACACTAGGCGAAACTGAAGGTTTTGCAGATCTGACACTATTGGTGCGCGGCGCGTTTTCCGTAGAACTACTGCTACTGGTTGTGGGAGTTTCTTCTTGAACAACAGGTACAGAACGCTGGCGTTGTCTGGGTGTTGAGGCTGGTGCAGTGTTCCTGGCCGGAGAAGTGCGATTATTTTGAGGCGTATTATTTTCTTCCCTCGAAGATGAAGCTGGCGAATTAACAGCAGGTTTTGTTGGTGCCGACTCTATTGTCCGTTCTTCAAAAAGTGGTGGTGAAGATGACTGTGGTTCAGCACCAGAAAATAGGCGGGTGATCCCAAAACCAGCTGTACCAGCAACAGCAGCTACACCTAAAGCGATGAATAATTTAGTATTCCCCTGTTTTTTAGACCTTGAGGGCTTTTTAACTCGACTGAGGACAGTTGCTTGGGGCAATTTTTCTCGCTGCTGCTTCGCCGACAAATTTATTGTGGGTACTGCCTGAGTGGGGGGTGCTTGGGGCGTACTGATGCCACTTAGAGGTAGTAGTTGCAACCAGTCAGCAACCGTGGCTGGCCGAAAGCGAGATTCTACAGCCATACCACGCATGACTGCTTGATTGACTGCTGCACTTAAATGAGGTTGCAGTTCACGAGGAGATGGCATTTTTTCGCGATCGCGCAACAAGGCCGGTAAGGGAACTTGTGCTGTCAATAAAGCATACAATGTAGCTGCCAAACCATACACATCTGTAGCGGGTGTACGCGGTGCTTGGGTCAAATACTGTTCAATAGGAGAATAACCTTCAGAAACCATTCCTGTCTGAGTTTGCCTGACACCGTTATTAAATTCACGGGCAATGCCAAAATCAATCAGTACTACTGCCTGAGTTCCTTGACGCAGAATAATATTATCTGGTTTAACATCGCGGTGTAGTAAACCATTGTTATGTACTACCTGTAATGCCGCACCAATTTGCCTGATGTAATGAATTGCTGTTGCTTCTGGTAAAGGAATCGCTGGCAAGACAAAGGCGTTACCTAAAGTTTCCCCAGGAATATATTCCATCACCATGTAAGGCAGGCCATCTTCCACAAAAAAGTCGCTAACCCGGACAATATTGGGGTGGAGACAAGTGGCTAAACGTCTGGCTTCATCCTGGAATTGACGCTCAAACTTAGCAAAATCAGGATGTTGTCGCAGTCGTTCATTAATGGTTTTCATCACTACCTCTTGACCTAAGTAGTGATGAGTAGCCTTAAACGTAATGCCAAAGCCACCGCGCCCGATTTCTTGAATCAGGGTATATTTGCCACCCTGCAAAATTGTGCCTGCTAACATAGAGAGTTCTAAGTCCTGATTCCTGAGTCCTGAGTAAGCAGATAGTACTGAGTCTTGATTCTCCAAGCAATCCCTAATCAACAATTTTCTCCATATCTTGATACAAGTCAAGAACTAACAAGGATATCACCCTTGTCTTTAGGAATATATTAATGTTGGCAACTCTTGAAGTTTCAAACTTCTCGATGATCGTAACAGCTTTGTCTTTTAGATCATACAATAGGGGCCATTGGCCGTTTGTCTCCACAAAGACCCATTAAAATCGTTGACCTATACCTAAATGTACTCGGCTTTCTCCTTGGTCATTAATCCCGTAGTCAGCACGAATTAAACCCAGAGGGGAGTCAATCCGGACTCCAGCCCCATAACCAAAACCATTACCTGGTTTACCACGCACACCCGCGGGATCTCCGATGACAGTATCACCAGAACCCAAGTCTGAGGCAAAGTCGGCAAAGACGACACCACCCAACACGGGGATAATGGGAAAACGATATTCTGCGGAAGCCAATACATAAGTCCGCGCACTACCCACTTCGCCCGAATCATAACCCCGCACTGAATTAGAACCACCTAAGTTAAAACTTTCGTAGGGTGGTAAATCGCCGAGGACAGTACCCGCTTGGAAATTGACAGCGAATACTTGCGACTGGGTGTTGTTAGTGTTAAATAATTTTACTGGCACATACTGACTATAATTCGCCGTGAGGCGATTCATGGAAATATTACCTTGACCAATGGGTATGGATTGTTCTGCACTTAAACTGACCAAAGAACCTTGAGTGGGATTAAAAATATTATCTCGTTTGTCTTGGGAAGCAGTGAAAGAGACAGTAGCCAAATCATCAATCCCCGTACCACTGGCTGATAGGCGATTGCCTAGTTCGTCAACCGGGGAAATATTACCTTGGCGATCGCGAATGCTGGTGCGTGTATAATTTAATCCCAAAGATGTATTCCAGTCGTCTAGTGGCTGCTGGAGGCTGAAGGAAGCACCAATTTGACCTTCCCGTGCTTGATCACCGTTGGGTAAGGGAACACTGTTATCCAAGGTTGACGAAAGTTCCCGCCGACGGAAAGTATTAATGCTATAACCTAAACGATCTGGTTCTGTTGAGCGATAGGGACTGGTAAACTTAGTATCAAACTGTACGTCTCGCCGACTCACACCTAAATTTACAGCCAAATTATCGTTAACACCACCAATGTTTTGGTCTTGATAACTTAAAGTTCCTAATAGTCCTAAGTCAGCGTTATAGCTACCACCAACATTAACCGCCCTAGCCCCCATTTCCTTGAGATCATAAACAACATCAACTTTATTGGCATCGCCTTCAAGGTTGACATTTACTGTTTGAAATAAACCAGTACCGTATAGCCGCTGAACATCTTCCCTGACAGTATTTTCTTGGAAAATTTGCCCTGGTTGCAGTTGTAATTGCTGTTGGAGAAAATCGGTTTTAGTTCGTCCTTCTACTGGTTTACCCTGACTGTCAACGGTTTTCCCATCTTCGCCAATAAAACGAAACTTGATTTCACCCACCAAGCCTTCCGCTACATTTACGGTGAGAACGCCTTGGCGGTTAGGCAAAATTGATAGCACATTTGCCAGTTGATAACCATTGTCGGCATACCATTGATCGATTTGTTGGACAACTTGTTTAAGTCCCTCTGGACTAATGGGTTTGCCAATTTGTGATTGGAAACGTTCTTGCGCTACTGGATAAGTCAGTGCTTTAGCTCCAGAAAGTTGCAGCGATCGCACGATGACTGGTTGCACCTGATACACTACATTTAAGCCTGCTGGTGTGGTGCTGCTACTGACATTAGCACTAGTAAATAAACCTGTCTCTAAAATTGCCGCTACGTCCTGTTGTAGCTGGTTTTGACTAGTGTCCCTACCCACTTGGGTTTTCACCACTTGGCGCACAATCTGCTGCAATTCTTCGGTAGCACCTACTACTTGGATGTTTGTCGCTGTGACTACTAAGTTGTTATCAGTATTTGCGGAGATGAGAAGTGGCTGTGGGGAGGTGGGGCGATTTGCTGGTACAACTAGGGAATTTTGGGAAAACTTTTGAGTATCTAGAGTTTCTGGTGAAGCAGATATAGGTTGAGTTTCTAGATTTGTGGCTGTTAAAGCTACTGGAGATTTTTGATTTACACTTGCTGGTACAACTACAGCATTTTGGGAAAACTGTTGGGTATCTAAAGTTTCTGGTGAAGCAGATATGGGTTGAGTTTCTGGATTTCTTGGCGTTAAAGCTACTGGAGAATCTTGATTTACACTTGCTGGTACAACTACAGCATTTTGGGAAAATGATTCGGTAGTTACGGTTTCTGGGGATGCAACAGATTCCATACGCGCAGGTGTTGCTTCTATAATCGGCACAACGGAGTTTTCCGCAGGTTCATCTTGAGAAATGGTTTTGCTAGATGCTGCTGTTGCTTGTTGTGTAATATTGCTAGCTGCTAAAGTAGCTAAAGTTAAAATCGCAGCAGAAGAAATTCGCATAATATTTATTTTAATTAACTGGTAGTTAGTTGTAATGAGGTGAGTTAATGAGGATTATACTAACTTCCAGCTGCTTGGCCGATTGATATCCTCATTTATACCTCTTGTCCAAACAGACAGTTAATTTTCAGATTTTGTTTCTATGCTGCATGAAAAGCGTTATTTACTAGATATTGCAGAATCTAAAATCCAAAATTGTTTAATGACCTTCACCAGTTAGTTTTATTTGTGTCGCCCTATTTATATGAGTAATGTCTCTCGGTTATCTTCAGATACAACTTCTCGTTTGCAGTTACTAGTTTTAAGCAATGGCCATGGAGAAGATATAATTGCTATCCGCATTTTGCACGAACTCCAGCAACAACAAAATTCCCCAGATATTTTTGCTTTACCTTTGGTGGGTGAAGGACACGCTTACCAACAATTAAATATCCCACTTATCGGTTCAGTACGTACCATGCCTTCTGGTGGGTTTGTGTATATGGATAGTCGTCAACTAGTAAGAGATGTGCGTGGCGGTTTAGTGCAACTTACCCTGAATCAAATTAAAGCTATACGTCGTTGGGTAAGTTCCCAAAAAAAATTAGGTAACAAGACAGCTATTTTAGCTGTAGGAGATATTGTACCGCTGTTGTTTGCTGCTTTTAGTGGTACTAATTATGCTTTTGTGGGTACGGCAAAATCAGAATATCATGTCAGAGATGAAGTAGGGTTATTATCTAGAACATCAAAAGCTGCTTATTGGGAAAACTTTTCTGGTTCAATTTATCATCCTTGGGAACGTTGGTTGATGAGTCATCGCCGTTGTCGGGCTGTATTCCCTAGAGATTCTTTAACTACAGAAATATTACAAAAGTGGTCAATTCCCGCTTTTGATTTTGGTAATCCCATGATGGATGGTTTGCAACCTTCATTTTCGTCTGCAAAATTTTATAATGTCGCAGCCCAACAGCAAGAAACAGCTAGACCATTGGTAATTACTTTATTGCCTGGTTCCCGCGCCCCGGAAGCATATAATAATTGGCAAGTCATTATGACTACTGTATCTGCATTAATGGCTAGTTTTCAAGAACGAGATTCTATTTTAAACTCTTCTGGTAATGTAGTATTTTTAGGAGCGATCGCCCCGAGTTTAGATACCAATATTTTATCCCAAACTATTCAATCCCAGCGCTGGCAACCCCACACAGAATCGCCCATTCCCCTACCTGACCCTAAGGCTTTAATATTTCACCAAAAAAATGCATATTTAGTGCTAACACAACAAGCATATAACGATTGTTTACATTGGGGAGATGTAGCGATCGCAATGGCAGGCACAGCCACAGAACAATTTATCGGCTTAGGTAAACCCGCTATCGCCATTCCCGGTAATGGACCTCAATACACCCCAGCCTTTGCCGAAGCCCAAAGCCGCCTTTTAGGATCATCCTTGATTTTAATAGATCATCCCACCAAGGTAGTGCAAGTAGTGCAATCGCTACTCAAAAATCCTGATAGTTTGCACGTCATTTCCGAAAACGGGATGCAACGCATGGGTAAACCCGGTGCTGCAAGACGTATCGCCGATTGTTTACAAGCAAAATTAGGAAGTAGGGAGAAGAAGCAGGGGGGCAGGGGGCAGGCTTCGCCGTGAGCGTCAGCCGTTAGCGTAGCTTCCCGAAGGGTACGGGAGCAGGGGGGAAAGACTTCTAGCTATGACCAACATTTCCCCTTGTCCCCTTGTCCCCTTGTCCCCTTGTCCCCTTGTCCCCTAATCACCCAACTAAACCAGAACGCAACGCACGTACAGCCGCTTGAGTACGGTCATCGGCACAGAGTTTATTCAAAATATTCCGCACGTGGGTTTTCACTGTCCCAACTGTGATGTAAAGTTGTTCGGCGATTTGACCATTGCTACACCCAGCAACAATCAACTCTAGAATTTCTAGTTCGCGTTGTGTTAGGGGATAGGTTTCTAAAACTTGCTCGTATTCTGTGGCTAGGGCCTCAATTTTTACTGTTTTTGGCTTATCAGAACCTGGGGTTTCTCCAGGAATGCCTTGGCGCATTTTCCGCAACACTACGTTGGCAATGGCAGGATCAATCCAAGAGTTACCACCGTGAGTTGCTTGTATGGCTTCTGTTAATTTATTGATGCTTGTCTCTTTCATATAATACGAGTCTGCACCTGCTGCAAAAGCGGCTAGTACTGCATCCTCTGTATGATCCATTGTCAAAATCAAAATTTTGGTTGCTGTTTGTCCAGTTTCCGCTTGAAAGCGCCTAAACTTACGGGTAAGTTCAATTCCATCCATGTCAGGCAAGCCGATATCTACCACTGCTACGTCTGGCTTGGCTGTTTCCAAAAGTTTTAATCCTTGGGTGGCATTTGCTGCCTCGCCAATTACTTTCAATGCACTGTGGGACTGCAATGCAGCTCTTAGTCCCATTCTAGTCAGGTCATGATCTTCAATTAAAATAATGCTGATTTCACTCATCGCTATACCCGCTCTTTTCTGATTGCATCATGCAAACTATGGCTTTTCTTAGCAGTTTATCTGATTTTCCCAAACCTAAAGATAGAGGATATTTTATTAACCCTGCATCCACCGATAGAAATAATAAATATTTATTTTTTCAACAATATATACAGGAAAAAATCTAGCCTTAGATATACAGCTAGTTTAGCAAGAAAAATGAAATATTGATACGGACTATAACTTGTATCATTGCTTTAAGTATTAAGCAGTCATCTCATAATTAATACTATTCTAAATCTTTAAAAATATCTAAAAATATGCATAAATCAGATAAAGTTAAAGATGGAATGACAGAAAATGAAAGACGTCTACGTGCTATTTTTAACCAAACCTTTGACTTCATTAGCTTAATGAAGCCAGAAGCTAGTGGACAGTTTGTGCGTTATGAAGTCGATATTGTCGGTACTGGCGATAGAGTTGCTCAACTAGATTTTTCGATTAAGCCCATCAAAGATGAAATTGGGCAAGTTATTTCTCTGATCTTGGAAGGTCGAGATATTACAGACCAAAAAATTATGGCAGTTGATGCCCATAGGTTATTTAATGAACAGGTTTTTTCATTACCTCGTCAGTTTTTAAAGATGGGGTTTGATCATATGACTCAACGTCATCAGACAGAACAAGCATTACACGAAAGTGAAGCGAGATTTTGCGCTACCTTTGAACAAGCGGCTGTGGGTATTGCTCACATAGCGTTAGATGGTCGGTGGTTACGTGTTAACCAAAAACTGTGTGAAATATTGGGTTATACCCATGAGGAGCTTTTAAAGCTGACCTTACAAGATATTATTAATGCCGATGATTTAGCAACTGATGCAGTCAAAATTCGGCAACTATTAGCAGGCGAAATCCAGACTTACTCAACGGAGAAACGCTACATCCGCCAGGACAAGTCATCCGCTTGGATTAATCTCACAATGTCATTATTACGAGAAGCCGATTGGCTGCATGGAAATCATGAGGCAAAACCTAATTACTTTATTGCGGTGATGCAAGATATTTCCCAGCGCAAACAAGCAGAATTTATTTTGCAACAACGAGCAGAGGAACTTACACGTTTAAACACCATTTTGGCCCATACTACTAACTTATTACAAAAGCGTAACCAAGAATTAGATCAGTTTGTGTATGTAGCTTCCCATGACCTGAAGGCACCACTGCGGGCGATCGCCAGTCTCTCTGAATGGTTAGAAGAAGACTTAAAAGAGCAATTACCCCCAGACAACCAACACCAAATGCGCCTGTTGCGGGGGCGAGTCCGCCGCATGGAAGGGCTAATTAATGGCTTATTAGAGTATTCACGAGTGGGGCGCAGTCAAACAGAATTATTCTTAGTTAATGTTGAAGCTTTGTTACGGGAAATCATCGATTCCTGGGAATTGCCATCAACATTTGTGATCGACATTGCTCCGGAAATGCCTACTTTTATCACCAAGAAATTTCCTTTACAACAAGTATTTGCCAACTTGATGGAAAATGCCGTTAAGCATCACTCACGCGCCGATGGTCACTTAAAAATTTCTGTGCAAAATCAGGGGAAATATTACAAATTTATCGTGGCAGATGATGGCCCGGGAATTTCTCCTGAATATCAAGACAAAGTATTTGTGATTTTTCAAACGCTAGAAGCCCGCGATCGCCAAGAAAATACGGGTATTGGTCTAGCGATCGTCAAAAAAATTGTCGAAACCGAAGGAGGTACAATCACTTTAGAGTCTCAGCCTGGTATTGGCAGCACTTTTAGTTTTACTTGGCTGAAACAACTAAATGAATAACAACGTTCAGGCTTACGGTACAGCATTTTGCTATTTAACTCTCACTAATGACTGAGGACGGGCGTTAACTCGCTCATTTACAATTATTGTGAGGCTTAATAAAGTATTTTATTTTATTTTCCTTGCTGTTATGCTAATTTTTGTCGCTTAACAAATTAACAGACCTGACGTTGAAATTTGTTACTTGACCAATTAACCAATTTCAGCTTGTTAATAACTAATTGTCTACTCGCCATTAGTTATTAACCATTAGCTACAATTTAACATTTTAATTCTCATACACTGTTTAATTAACCAGTCAAAAATAAAAAAAATCGAATTCAATGCCAGGAAATGCAAGAAAGAGTGATTAACATATTACTAGTGGAGGATGACGAAGTAGATGTCATGAATGTCAAGCGGGCATTCAAGAAGGTTAATATTACCAATCCAATTTACCTTGCAGGCAATGGCATAGAAGCACTCAAAATGCTGAGTGGCAATGGGCAACCGCCCCAGATACCGGCACAAAGACGTTTGGTCTTGCTGGATTTGAATATGCCTAAGATGGGTGGGATCGAATTTCTCCAAAAATTACGATCTGATCCCCAACTGAGGACAACTCCTGTAGTTGTGATGACAACATCCAACCAAGATCAAGACAGAGTAGAAGCTTACAAATTAAACGTTGCTGGCTATATTCTGAAACCTATTACTTTCACAAATTTTGTGGAAATGATGGCAGCACTGAATAAGTATTGGATCTTGTGTGAAATACCTTGATTAACCAAAGCCGTGGTTTGACATCCTCAGAGTCTTCAGCCGATGGGTGGGAAAAATTCATAAAAACCCTCTAATTTCAAAACTATTTAGTTGCCTATTTTGAACATAAAGATGATAAACATCAACCTGTATTTGACAGCGAAGATAAAAACCAATGGAAGAAGAGACGCTGAGAATTTTGGTTGTAGATGATGACGAAGTAGACCGCATGGCAGTGGGACGGGCCCTGACTCAAGCAGGAGTTTGTATGAAACTGTCTGAAGTAGACAATGGAAAGGATGCACTAGCTGCTTTGAAGTCTACTACCTACGACTGTGTGTTCCTTGATTATCGTTTACCAGACCAGGACGGTTTAACACTGATCCAAACATTACGGGCTGCGGAAGTCAAAGTTCCTATGGTAGTTCTGACTGCCCAAGGAGATGAGCAAATCGCTGTCGAGTTGATGAAAGCTGGTGCTACAGATTATCTTTCTAAGTCGAGAGTAGGTGCAGAAACTCTAGCACAGGTGTTGCGCCATGCCATGCGGGTACACCGTGCAGAAATGCAAGCAGCTTTGGCCAACCAGCGGCTGAGAGAAAGTAATGAACAGCTGATTCGTAAGAATCAAGAACTGGAGAGTCAACGTCAACAAATTCAGTTGCAAAACTTCAAGTTATTAGAAGCATCTCGTCTCAAATCGCAGTTTTTGGCAACGATGTCTCATGAACTGCGGACGCCGATGAATGCCATTATTGGGTTTTCTCAAATATTGTTGCGCCCTAAGTTTGGTCATTTGACCCAACAGCAAACAGATATGATGGAGCGGATTCTCAACAATGGTAAACATTTGTTGATGCTAGTTAATGAAGTCCTGGATTTTTCTAAGTTAGAAGGAGGGCGGTTAGAACTAAAACCAGAATTATTTGATTTAACAAAGGTGATTAATCTGGGCGTCACCGAAATGCGTTCTTTAGCTGAGGCTAAAAAGCTGTCTTTGCGAGTTGACATTGACATCGAAAACCCTTGGATATTTAATGATTCAGTGCGCGTGCGGCAAATTTTAGTAAACTTACTATCCAATGCCATCAAATTTACAGAGTCTGGTTGTATCTGGGTGGAAATTGAAGAAGTAGCGAAAAATCGCGTGGCGCTGGTAGTTCGGGATACAGGTATTGGGATAGCACCCAAAGATTTTCCCTATATTTTTGAAGCTTTTCGCCAAGTTGATCAAAGTATCACTCGCAAGTATGCTGGTACAGGGTTAGGGTTGGCCATCATTGATTCTTTGGTGCGAATGATGGGAGGCAAAATAATTTTGGAAAGTCAATTGGGATCTGGTTCGATGTTTAGAATTGAAATTCCACGGCAAGTCTTATTACGCCAAGATTCTGAGGGGAATTTGCCCGCTCTAGATGTGGATGGCCATGATATTTTTGGTTCGCAGAACTCACATCATTCTGCGACTAAATCCAGTAAAGCATCGACGGGATTTCGCAATTTTAAAATATAAAATATTTCAATTTTTTTACAAAAAGTCGTTAATCATGTCTGTAGTGGAAAATTCTCAAATTGATCGTATTCTCGCCGTTGATGATACTCGAGACAATCTGATCTTGGTTCAAACTATTCTGGAAAGTGAGGGGTATGAAATTGATTTAGTTACAGACGGTATTACAGCTTTGGAGCATATTGAAAAATCTCCACCCGATCTGATTTTGCTAGATGTGATGATGCCAGGAATTGATGGTTACGAAGTAACTCGGCGGATTCGTCAAAACCCCAACTTGAATGTCAATTATATTCCCATTCTCTTAATTACGGCCTTTCACGAATCTAGCGTTGTGGAAGGCTTAGACGCAGGTGCAGATGATTTTATTCGTAAACCATTTGATACCGATGAACTTTTAGCCAGAGTGCGATCGCTCCTGCGCCTCAAACACAGTCTGGACGAACAAAAGAAGATGGCCCGCCAGCGCGAAGACTTTGTTTCGCGTTTAACCCATGATTTGCGGACTCCTTTAGTAGCTTCTGATCGAATGCTGAGTTTGTTTGAACAGGAGACATTCTGCAAAATTTCCCCGGAAATGAAACAGGCGATCGCTGTGATGATTCGCAGTAATCAGAACTTAATGCAGATGGTGAACACTCTGCTAGAAGTTTCTCGCTTCGAGGCTGGTAAAAAGACTTTAAATGATGACATTTGCCATCTTCCAGAGATTATTCAAGAAGTCATCAGCGAACTTAATCCTCTTGCTAGTGAGAAGAATTTATATCTAAAAATAGATACTAGCGAGTTAGACCAACAGCCAGAAATGAATGGTGTCGTCATGGGTGACCCGTTAGAATTACGGCGTGTATTTAACAACTTAATTGGCAATTCTATCAAGTTTACGGATACAGGAGGTATAGAAATTCGGATTTCGGAAAAACTAGCTGATTCTCAGAGTCAAGGTTGGGTAACAATTGACGTTAAAGACACAGGTTATGGTATTGCTCCTGAAGATCAATCAACCGTTTTTGAGCGATTTCGTCAAGGCAGAAATAAACGCTCAGGTAGTGGATTAGGGCTGCATTTATCGAGCCGAATTGTCGAAGCACACGGGGGCAAAATTACACTGACCTCTGAAGTTGGTAAAGGAAGTATATTCACCGTGACAATACCGAAAGATAGTAGTCAGTAGTCATTGAATAAAGCAGGAGGAGCAGCGGGAGAAAAGAAAAGATTTTTAATTGGTAGCTAAACGCCTAAAATCCTTGCTTGATAATCAATGTTTCTTGTATTTGCTTCCCCAACCTTGCCATCTCACAAAATCGCGTTGCTCCCAAGGCTTTATATAAAAACTTAAAAGGAGAGTTTCCATCTGGGTCAACTTTTCCCGACTACTTCCGCGCAGGTGTACCTCATCTTATTGAGAACTGCTATTTAAATTGGTTATTATTAAATTATTTTCCTTGTTTTACTTAGTATTCAGCACTTTTGAGAGTCGAGGGAGATTTAAGTTTACCCTGTAGCCGTCGGTGAAGTATCGCCTCTAAATCCTCCATCATGTAAGGTTTGCTGATGTAGTCATCAAAACCCCCTGCGAGGAGGCGCTCTCGATCCTCTTTACCAGCCAAAGCTGTAACTGCGATTACTGGAATTTCGCAAGTTAGCGGTTCTTGTTTCAGATAATGCACAATATCGACTCCACTCAGACCTGGTAACAGAATATCCAACATAATCAAGTCTGGCTGATACTCTTTTGCTACTAGTAGGGTAGTAGAACTGTCATTTTGACAAATAAATCTACAGCCAAGTGACTCAAGGGCATAACTAAGCAGCAGTAGACTATCATCATGATCTTCCACTGCTAGAATTAAAGGCTGCTGTGAGTTGTACTTCTTGTCATCATTCATGAAGGAATGGGCCAGATACATCTCTTCTCCAGAAGATTGAATTGGAATTTATCGTCTCACTTAAAAATACGAGTCATCCCGCAAGGGTATAGAATCGCGCTAATCCAGGATTGGCTCAAGTTTTACTTTTCCTTTGTTGATCAGTTGATAATTGTCAGTCACGCTATAAGGATCAAGACAAATAAAATCTCTAGCCAATGGGTTTAGCAAGTACCCCTCGATTATACGCAAAATTACAGAATATGTTCCTCAGAGTTTATCAGAAGTGTCCATAAAAAATTATCATCCACCGTATTATCTCTGGTGTTACTGATGTCCGTAGAGCCAAATATACAGAATCGTAAATAGAGATTACTGTCAATTTTATCTTGAACTACTTGTCATTTATCTCTCAATCTCAGTAGAAATAACCGGACATCTTATTGCTAAATTTTTTATCTATTGAAATTTTTGTGTTACAATTGTAGTATGCAAAATACAGCTTAAAAAATCAAAAATTTAACATATCCTAGAGCCACATAGCATTTCCCAATTACACGAGGTACACCCTAACTCCTAGCTGGTGTCCAACTTCGATTATCGCTGCGTAATTCAGAAATATGGAATTTGATTATTTTAGAAACAAAGAAAGTACTCCGAATAATAATAATGGTCAAAGTTTACTTTCTAGTGGTTGGCGACCATTTCATAGAGAGTTAGACTGGGAATTTTTCTGGCAACTATTACATAACGACAGCCACGAATTAACTCAAAAAAGTTTGAATTTAGTGAGTAATTTTGCTGAGGTTTTAGGACGCAATAATTATGCTTGGTGGGCTAATTTATTGAACGTCGTATCTGACAATACACGTTATGAAGTAGAAAAATTTTGGAATTATATTACACCAGACCCGCAATCACCAGATCATCGCCACAAAGATGTTTTGAGTACAGAAACGCCTATTGTGCAATTTGTCAGTCGTAGTAGTATTCCTATTGACTACGTTTTGAACCGTCTGCAAGAAATTACTATTTTACGAGTTTTACAACTTTTAGGTCGTCCCGATATTATTACAGGGTAAGAGCATCTCAATCAGGCTTGACACAAGGAATCAGAAGAATCTAAAG
>NZ_CAWUDM010000126.1:0-15360 GCF_963920855.1 Nostoc sp. CCY0012
CCTGCCCCCTGCCCCCCTGCCTTTTTTCCCCCTGCCTTTTTTCACAACTTTGCCAAACGATACAAAAAAATGTCCCACTTTTTGCCAAGATGATAGTATTATTTCCCAAAAATGCAACTGGCAAGAATCGGCATGAGTGAAAAAATAATAGACAATAACGGGAAAGCCTTTCTCGTTTTACTTTTGCCAATCTCGTTTTTGATTATTTTCCTGGTTGCCACCTGGAGAATTTTGCTGTCAATCATTGTGCTAATTATTGGTTTTAATATTTGGCAACAATATCAATGGCAACATTGGTGTCAGCAAGTAAATCCGGTTTTCCATCAGATGATTCGGGAAACTCAAGGCAAGATTACGCCAATGGATTTGGCAATTAAGGGCAATTTTTCTGGGACAACGGCAAAACGCTATTTAGATACTAAGGCTACTGAATTTGGGGCGAGTATACAAAACTCTCAAGAGGGAGGTGAAGTTTATTACTTTATCACTTCTAGTATTCTAGGTAGCATCCTCGACAGTAGCGAACCTGTTAAAGAACTACCCGCGCAACCAGTTACCAAAACTGCGCGATCGCTTTTAGTAGCACCAGAAGCTCAGGTAGTGGAATCAGAACCCGAAACTGAAGTTACACCACCGGAAAATCATCAACAAGTCACGCGATCGCTAGAACAGCAATTAGTTTTTGGTTCTCTGATTCAATCAGAACTGGCCAAGCGACTAAATGTTTATTCCAGCACAGTCTACAAACGCCGCAATGATCCAGAGTTTCCTGAGTGGAGTCGCAGCAAAGACCCCGATGGTATCGCCTGGACATACTCGGAAAAAACTAAGGAGTTTTTCCCACTAGAGGAAGATTGAAGCTGGGGAGTAGGGAGTGGGGAATAAGTTTTTTGTTTCTCACCAGCTACTAGTTTTTAATTGTCAATTCTCTTCCTACGGCTTCGCTGATGGAATTTAACTGATGTTTTTCCATCTGTAACAGCAAACCTGAGAGAATGCGGCGTACCATCATCGGGCCTTCGTAAACCCAGCCTGTATATACTTGGATTAAACTAGCACCAGCATTGATTTTTTCCCAAGCGTCTTGGGGGGAAAATATGCCACCAACACCAATAACGGGGATTTTTCCTTGGGTTTGTTGCCAAATAAACTTAATTACTTCAGTAGAGCGATCGCGTAATGGCGCACCGCTAATTCCGCCGGCTTCTTCCTGGGGTGATTTGCCAGTTTGGGTAATTACTTGAGTTTTTAATTGATCACGGCTAATGGTGGTGTTGGTGGCAATAATTCCTGCTAATTGGTAGGTTTTGGCTAAAGCAATAATGTCAGATATGGCCTCCCATTCTAAATCAGGAGCTATCTTGACAAAAATAGGTTTTTGTGAGTTATTTTCTCGTTGTAAGACTTCTAAGATAGTACTGAGCATGGCAGCATCTTGAAGCGATCGCAACCCCGGAGTATTGGGAGAAGAGACATTAACGACAAAATAGTCGCCCAATTCTTTGAGTAAGCGAAAACTATGGAGATAATCTTCAGCTGCTGCTTCTAAGGGTGTCACCTTAGATTTACCTAAATTAATACCTATAGGAATTGACCAGCCTAACTTTTGTTTATCTTCTGCCAAGCGTGCTGCCATTGCTGCGGCCCCACTATTATTAAAACCCATGCGATTAAGAGCAGCTTGATCTAATGGCAAGCGAAATAAACGCGGACGGGGGTTTCCTGGTTGCGCGACAAAGGTGACGGTTCCCATTTCTGCAAAGCCGAAACCCAGACTTGACCAGATACCAGCAGCAACGCCATCTTTATCAAATCCTGCTGCTAATCCTAAAGGATTGGGGAAGTGAAGCCCAAACAAATTTTGTTCGAGGCGTGAATCATCTAGACACAAAGATTTCTGCAATCGTTGATTTACCCAACCACTAGAAGAGTTGCGGGTTTGTGACAGCCAGCTTAAACTATGAATCGTTTGCTGATGTAACCACTCTGGATCGGTTTTTACCAGATTGAACAATAGTGGACGAATTGCAGCTTGATAAATATCCATCTTTATTACCCAGAAATTTCCGCAAACACCCATAGCATTATTTAGTAATGGTGCTTTTCTGGGCATCTTATATATTACAAGTTATGTTGACAAATAATCAGATGGGGCAGCCACAAAAATCCATAGCCGCCGAACAACAGATCCTAGCCTTAGGTAGCGTCCTGCAAAGCCTCAGAGAAGAGGATGATGTTGACGTTCTGATTGAAAAGACTATTGCTTTCATCCAAGAGCAGTTTGACTACAGTCTAATTTGGATTGCACTTTACGATCGCCTGAAGCATACCTTATTAGGTCAAGGCGGTGTGATACCTGATAAAGACACTAGTTTTTTACGCAAACGGGTGGTACTAAATCCCGGTGATTTATTAGAACAAGTCGTAATTGAACAAGGCCCTTTGGGTGTAGTGGATTTACGCAATGAAACTCGCGCCGCAGTCTGGCAAGAAGTTGGAAAAAAATTCAACATCCAAGGCACAATTTTTTGGCCAATTCGTTATAAAAACCGTTTTTTAGGGTTACTTTTACTCGGTTCTGAACGATGGGGTTATTTACTGCCAGGAGATGCCAAGGCCAGACTGACAATCGTTTTAGGCGAATTAGGGGCAGTACTTTATCAAAAACAGATAGATTTGCAGCATAAGCAAACCAAACGCCCTGATGAGCCTTTATTACAATTATTAGAAAATGTTCGCACCCTCAATAACCTAGACCAAAGACTCAAAGCAGTAGTAGAAGCTACTCAAAAATTTGTCTCTCCTACCCGTACCAATATTTATTGGTTTGACCGCCAAGGGCGCTACTTTTGGTGTCGCATGAGTAATCATCTGATCCATATGAGCCGTGATGCCAGCCATCAGCAACCAGCAGCCGGGATGACAGTGCAGGAATTGAGCGAATTTTATTATGCTTTGTCAGTTAATGAAATTGTCTGGATTGGTGATGCCCGCAGTTCCCTAAACAGTCATTTTACAGCTAAATTATTGCAACGCCTGCGGTTGCGATCGCTCTTGGCCGCTCCCATTATCTGGCAAAAAGATTTGCTGGGTTTTCTGGCAGTGGAAGGCAATGAACCCAGAATTTGGACAGAGGCAGATAAAAATTTTGTCCAAGGTGCAGCAGGGTTAATCTCTTTAGTGGCTCCCATCGACAGCATGGAAAGTACCATCACACAAATTCAAAATGATAATCACCTCACTAGCCAAGTTGCCCAAGCGATTTATCATCAGCATGAATTTAATGAAACTTTACGCACCTGTGCCACAAGACTTTTAGCAAGATTGGCTGCTACCCGCTTTTTACTATTAAAATACAACCCTGATCACAATAATTATCAAATTATCTACCAAAGCCAGCCTCATAATCGCCGACCGTTAACATTAGCTCTTCATACTCTCACAGATGTAGATGGGCAGTTGCTGAAGTCTGCTAAAGCTGTAATAGAGGTGGAAAAATTAGACGAAGATTTACGGTTTTTTAGCTGGCGACCTCCTTTAGTAGAACATGGCGGGCGATCGCTTTTAGTTTGTAATTGCACTCAAGGTCATGCACCAAGAGTGCTTTTGCTCATCGTCCATGAAACTTATCGCACTTGGTCAACTCTGGAAAAAGAACTGTTGTGGATTGTGAGTCAACAAATTGGTGTAATTGTCCGCCAATGGCAACTGCACACTGATAACGACCAGCAGCAAAAGATTTTTTCCAGTATGAAGCAATGCCTCGCAGCCACCGCACAAACCCAGAGTCAAACAACCGAATATTTAGAACGTACTGTTATCGAAGAAATTGCCTCTGTCCTGGGCTGTCCCTTGGCGTTCATATTAACTTGGTCTGCTGGTGATAAATACGCAAAAATTATCCCTGGGGTAATTGCAGATAATCGATTTGATATTGTGATAGATGCAAAAGTTGCCATCAAGTCTGAAGCTTTGATTCAGTGGGCCCTTGCCAAAGAAGGTTACCTGATTCTCAACGTTGATGATTTACCACCTGATACTAAAAAATGGTTGCATGGTTCAGGGATTGGTCAACTTTTAGTTATGGCGTTACGTACCACTGCGGATTATCAACCTACGGCGGTTGTCGTCATCGCCGACCGTCGAGAACGTCAATGGTCACAGCAAACTATCAATCCTACAGAAATACTAATTAATCAATTAGCTTGGTCACGTCGTCAACAGCAAATCACCCAACTTTTAGAATCTACAAACCAAGAATTAAGACAACTCAATTGGTATAAACATAGTCGTTTAGAAGAAATTCAAAGAAGTACCACGCTTTTACTCAGTCAAATACAGGATTTAGGGATTCCGGCTAACGATTTAACTAAAACACGTTATCAGTTACTACTGCGGCAATTAGATCATACAACTGCTTCCATGACGGGATTGCTGAAATTAGAACAGTGGCGATTGCATAAAAGCTGGGAAGTCATGCCCATTACCAGTTTACTCAAGCGATCGCTCGAACGTATCGAAACTTTATTTCAGCAACACAAGCTATGGGTAGGTGTACATGGTTTAGGACAATCCACCAGTACAGATCAAGAGCCAATTCATAGTTCTTCATTCCTCCAAGGCATCCAAACCTCTGGCTATCCATCCTCAATGGCCATCACTGGCGATATTGTAAAAATTGAATTAATTTTGCACGAATTGTTAGTATTTGCCTGTCACCGTTCTCAAAGCGGAGGCCGAGTTGATATTTGGTGTCGCCGCCTAGATGAGAAATCATTAGAGTTATCAATTACAGATAATGGCATCATTGAATCGCAACTCCTAGCAGAACTAGATCAAAATACACCCAAGGATGTTTTAGGCATTTCTCTTTTAGACCAACCACCAGGCTTACATCTGCTGATCTGCCAAAACCTCATGCAAGAATTAGGCGGAGAATTACATATTTATCAATTACCAGATAATCGGGTAGTCAGTCGTTTACTTTTACCGTTAGCAAATGCCGACAAAAACTCCACTTCTCAAGCGAAGCCGTACGCGTAGCGTGCCGTAGGCAGGTGGGAGCAAAAGAGTAATTATCCTTAATTTTTATAAAAAGATATAAAATACCTCTAAAGGAGGATGTCATAACTACTTAATTGTCTAATGAATACCTCATGGTACTATTTGACTAACCTATGTAGCTTAAAAATAAATCTATGGCAGGATTATCAATAAATATGTTGATTCCAGGTATCCTTCCTTTGTAACGAACTCGTTATAATAATTTTCCATTACTCTCAAAAATCTCACTCAAATCTTTACGGTATTGCTATGGGACGCGTTCGCTCTAAATCTGACCTACCCACAAAAATATGTCCGGTATGTCAACGTCCCTTCACTTGGCGTAAGAAATGGCAAGATTGCTGGGATGAAGTGAAATATTGCTCAGAACGTTGTCGTCGTCGGCGTTCTGAGGCACAAAGTTAATGGGGATTGGGGAAGAGTTTTCTGAATAAGTAATAGTTAAATACCCAATCCTTCGTCAAACCAATGGCAACTGAGATGCAAGTAGTGCAGGGGTTATAAAATAAATGAAGTTACAGGTGCAACCTAAAGTAATTATTCATGGAGGAGCAGGTAGTTCTCTCCACGGCAAAGGAGGAGTAGAAATAGTACGCCGCTCACTCTATACAGTAGTAGAGGCAGTTTATTCTCTTTTATTGTCAGGAGCAACTGCTTCGGAGGCAGTGGTACAGGGTTGCCAAATGTTAGAAGATGACCCCCGCTTTAATGCTGGTACTGGTTCGGTATTGCAATCTGATGGTCAAATCCGCATGAGTGCTTCATTAATGGATGGCAAGTCAGGGCGCTTTAGTGGTGTGATTAATATTTCACGGGTGAAGAATCCCATTGAATTGGTACATTTTTTGCAAAATTCGCCAGATCGGGTATTGTCAGATTACGGTGCGGCGGAACTGGCACGGGAGTTACAAGTTCCCAGCTACAATGCTTTAACTGATTTAAGATTGCAAGAATGGATGCAAGAACGTCAGGATAACTTTAAAAGCACAATGGCTGGTGTAGTGGCAGAACCAGAATTAGTAGAATCTAGTAATGCTGGACGCGGTACTATTGGTGTGGTAGTTTTAGATTCCTATGGTAGTTTATCTGTAGGTACTTCCACGGGTGGTAAAGGCTTTGAACGCATTGGCAGAGTTAGTGATTCGGCCATGCCGGCAGGTAATTATGCTAACAATCATGCAGCAGTCAGTTGCACTGGCATTGGGGAAGATATCATTGATGAGTGTTTAGCAGCCAAGATTGTGGTGCGGGTGACAGATGGCACTTCCTTGAAGGATGCAATGCAACGATCTTTTAACGAAGCACATGAGAATAAGCGAGATTTAGGAGCGATCGCCCTTGATGCCAATGGGATAATTTCATGGGGTAAAACTAGTGAAGTTTTACTTGCGGCCTACCACGATGGCACTTGTATTGGTGATACTTTGGAATGGAATGATGGCCAATTAGTTGGCTGTTGTTAAGTTGCTGGTTGGGTTATAGCTACGCTGAGGTTTTTTGAATTAGTTGCAATGCTTGAGTTAATATTTCTGTTTCGTTCAGCATTGCGGCTAGTTCTTCGGCTTCGTAACGTCCTTCAAATGCTTCTAGGGATGCTCTTTTGAGTGCTATGAGATCTCCTTGTTGGAGAATCTCTCTGAGTTCTATTGAATTTAAATAGTAACCACCAGATTTACAGCGCTGATTAATTTTGTTGATTTCCCGTACTGCATTTTCTATGGAAATCTCCCATGAACGAGTCGAACGTTTTTCAGCTTGTTGTTTAATTAAATGGATGAGCAGAATTACGCCATAACTGTCAATTTTGTTAATTTTGTCACTTAGGCTCATTTCTTCTAACTCATCCACCAATAACAAAGCCTCTGGAATTTTGCCTTGTTCTAGAAGTTGCCTCAGTTCTAGTAATTCTTCCATGCTGAAAAGGGAAATTGGGGCTTTACGAACATTCTAGCTCCTAGCCCCTAGCCCCTAGCCCCTAACTTTTCTTTTGCCAATCTGGTTTCACCACCTGACGACTACGAGCAATTACTAAAGAATTATCAGGAACATCTTCTGTCACAGTTGAACCTGCGGCCACATAGACATCATCTCCTAAGGTGAGTGGTGCTACTAAAACGCTATTGGAACCAGTTTTAGTGCGATCGCCTATTTTAGTATGATGTTTTTTCACGCCGTCATAATTGGCAGTAATTGTACCGGCACCGATATTCACTTGCTTACCGACAGTACTATCACCTAAGTATGATAAATGGGCGGCGTTAGTGCGATCGCCTAACTGAGTATTTTTCAATTCGACAAAATTACCCACACGGCAATTAGCACCTACTTGTGCATGACCCCGCAAATGAGCATAAGGCCCAATCTTCGTTCCTGTCTGGACAATGCTATCTGCGACTACTGAATAGAGAACTGTAACGTTTTCACCCAATTGACTATTTTCAATTAAACTCCCAGGCCCAATGCGGCTTCCTGTCTGAATCGTGGTCTTTCCCCGCAGGTGGGTTTGAGGTTCAATAATTACATCTGGTTGCAATTCTACAGTGTCATCAATGGTAATGCTGCTAGGGTTGATGAGAGTAACACCAGCCGTCATCCATTTTTCTTTGACGCGTCTTTGTAAAATTTCATCAGCCGTTGCTAATTGTAGGCGATCGTTGATGCCAAGAATTTCTTGAGAATCTTCTACATCCACAGCCATCACTTTGCCTACTTGGGTGACAGCATCGGTGAGGTAATATTCTTTTTGAGCATTGTTTGCCTGTAAATGAGGCAAAACTTGGGCTAAATCCTGCCACCGAAAACAATAAACTCCGGCATTAATCCGCCGATTTTGTCTTTGAGCAGCAGTACAATCTTTTTCTTCCACAATTTGCTGCACCAGATGTTCATCGTTGCAGAAAACCCGCCCATAGCCCTTGGGTTCAGGTAGGTGGGAGGTGAGAATAGTGGCGGCGTTTTGATTTTCTTGGTGAGTTTGTAATAGCTGTTTTAGGGTTTGGGTGCGTAACAAAGGGACATCACCATTTAGCACCAATAAATCCCCAGAGTAGCCCTCTAAGTGGGGTAATAATTGCTGGATGGCGTGACCTGTACCCAGCTGTACAGTCTGTTCAACAAACTCCACATGAGGCGACTGCATGGCTGTTTTGACTTCTTCAGCCTGATATCCGACAATCACCATCCGCCGTGAAGGCCCAAGCGGTTCTACACTGTCGAGAACTCTCTCAACTAGCGATCGCCCACCCAAAGAATGTAAAACCTTGGGTAGATGTGATTTCATCCTTGTGCCGCGTCCCGCCGCTAGAATTGCTACAACTACCATAATTTAGCTATCAGCTATCAGTGAATTGCGCTTTCGCGCTTGATCATTTGAGATAGATTTAGGCCCAAATCATACCAGCTAATCAGCGCCAACACCAAGATTTAGTGCTTACCAAAGGGATTAATTACTTTTTTATTTGTCAGTCCCTCAGCCATAAATTTTCGTTTGAGACAGCATCAGAGAGTGAATAAAAGCTGCAAATTCTTTTACCAGTTGAGGATTGCGCCAACCTAAATCGGTTTCTTCTTGCATGACAACTAGTGCTTCGTCACAAGTGAAGGCTTTTTTATAAGGTCGTTCGCTAGTTAAAGCATCGTAAATATCGATAATTTGAAATATTTGCGCTATGTAAGGAATGTCATCGCCTTTGAGTCCATCGGGGTAGCCTGAGCCATCCCAGCGCTCGTGGTGATGGCGAATAATGGGAATTACACCTTGCATACTGCGTAGTGGCTGGCAGATTTGTTCCCCAATCAAAACATGCTGCTTCATAATTACCCAATCTTCGGGGGTGAGTGTGCCTTTTTTCAGTAGCACTGCGTCAGGAATACCCACCTTGCCAATATCGTGAAGATAACCGCCCCACATCAAATCCCGAATTTGGTAACGTGAAAGATTGAGATACTCACCAAACGCTTGCCCTAGTTTGACTAGCCTTTCACAGTGGTCGCCTGTGTTGGGGTCACGACTTTCTATGGCCCTGGCAATAGAAAATAGTACTTTTTCAGCATGGTCTAAGTCTTCATTCAAACGCTTCTGCTGTACTAAGGACTTTACCCGTGCTGATAATTCTACACTGTCAAAGGGTTTGCTGAGAAAATCATCCGCCCCGACTTCAATTCCTCGAATCCGCGATCGCCTATCGTTTAATGCTGTAATAAATATTACAGGTATCAGTCGCGTATGTTCGTTCTGCTTTAGCCTTTGGCAAACTTCAAACCCATCCATTCCCGGCATCATCACATCCAGCAAAATTAAATCTGGTTGTTTTTGTTGCACCAGCACCAAAGCCGCAGCACCACTATCCGCCTCAATAATTTCATACCCTTCCATGGACAACAGAGCAGCCGCAGTCATCCGACTAGCAGTATGATCGTCAACTACTAAGACTTTTGGCGATTCTGAATCAACACCGTTCACTACTTTAGAAGCTTTGGTTTGTGGAGTTCTAGAGATTAATGAATCATAACTATAATGAATATCAGGTTTCATCCAAGCTGGTGCTACTCGTGTCTGTTCAACTAAAAGTTCTTGGGGAGCCAAGCCTAAGGGACAAGCATCTAAATTTTGTAATTCTAATACCTGATTAGAATCTATATGATTTACTTTGTTTAAGGGGTTTGACCCACCAAATTGTTCTTCAGTAGAGTCTGTACAGTTGGAACTCCATGAAATCACAAAAACACCCCAATTTTTGAATAAGTTAACAGTGTTTGACTGCAAAAACAAATATAGTCTTTGACTATATTACACTCTATATTCACCAAGTTTTAGGCACTGTCTGAGTCTACTTGTCTGAATATATGTAGCGTATTCCTATATCGGTTGCGAGAACACTATAAATATTAATAAGAGAATTTTGTTCTCTAAATTTTTTTGTCTCTCATTCCAGTATGATAAATTCGTGCAAATGTTCAATCAGGTTTTTCACGGAGATTTATTAACATAGAAGCTCCAAAAAATGTTGTCATCATTCAATTTAGATAAAACTAGTGTAGTGATAATTTAAAGTTTTGATTTGATTCAGATAAAGATACGTATTTTCTGTCAGCAATTTTAGGACTCACCCCAATATAAAAAAATACTGTAAGTTCTGTAACTTAAAATACAAAATTTACATATAGTAATTGGAATTACCAAAACTTATCTTAACTTGACACAATCTGCCGACTTGAGGGCTGAGGGAGATCAGAAAAATAACTCTTGACTGATTATGAAGACGAATGGTTATGACCCTTTGCTAATAACCATCGTTTGCGCCAACGAGATGTAGGTTCTAGCGAACAGGCTTGTTGTTCTTGCTGTCGCCGCATGACTATGACATGTGCAGGATCGTTTAATTGGGGATCGCGATAGGGAATAGCCGCGCGAGTTAACAAATGTTCTTGTTCTTCTTGAGAGAGGGGAGGGAAAAGATGATATTTTTGGTAGCCTGCAACTGTACCAGGCGATCTCTTCCCGACAACAGGGGGAGTGGAAGCTATTTCTAATCCAGCCGCTAAAAGGGCTGTACGTACAGCCACCGCACAAGAATAAGTTGCCAGTAAGCCCTCAGCGTGTAAACACTGAGCAACTTTTTGGATGAACTCAGTAGTCCATAAGTGAGGACACTGTGGTGGTGAAAAGGGATCTAAAAAAATTGCATCAGCTTGAAAGCCTGATTGATATACCTGTGCAATGGAACTTCTCGCATCGCCAATTAGTAGTTTCGCCTGGAGGTGATCTGTTTGCACATGATACTGAAACGCCAACTCGTTCAAAATGTCTGTGTATTCGTAGTTCCAGTGATCCAATAGGTGATGGGCGATCGCCGCTTGGGGTACAGATGGATTGAGTTCCAAACCAATTAATTCCACATAACAATGAGGATTGACTGCCCAAATTGTCTCCAAAGCAGCGGCTGTGTTGTATCCTAGACCATAACAAATATCTAATAGCCGCAAAACAGGTCTGGTGGCAGATTGAGCTAGTTGAGTAGGAACTACAAATTTGCAAAAACTTTCCTGTTTAGCCCCAAAATGGCTGTGAAAGGATTCACCAAACTCTTGAGAGATAAAGGTGAATGAACCATCTGCTGTTAGCTGTGGTACAAAGTTCTCAAACTGTGTCATGGTAATTTTTCCACGAATAACTAGCTAATGAAGATATTTTGAGTCAGGGACATCTAAAAATTAAATTACTCAATTCCCCCATCCCATACGACTATCAAATTTATTCTCCCCTTGCTCACCAAAACGATTGCTATTTATGGCTGACATCCAATTTGTTGTTTCTCCCACTTGGCTGTTTGAACATCTTCATGATTCACAAGTCGTCATTGTGGATTGTCGCTTTTCTCTTGCTAACCCACAACTAGGACAACAACAGTACCAAGCAAGTCATATAGAAGGCGCCTATTATCTAGATTTGAATCAGGATCTTTCTAGTCCTGTGGGTAAGCATGGAGGGAGACATCCTTTACCTAACCTGATTGAGCTAGCCAATAAATTATCAGCCATTGGGATAGATTCTCAAAACAGTTTCGTTGTGGCCTATGATGATTCTCGCCTAGCCTTTGCATCTCGTCTTTGGTGGTTATTGCGCTATCTAGGACATGAACAAGTAGCCGTCTTAGATGGCGGATTTGCCGGCTGGCAAAAAGCTGGTTATGCTGTCACAGATATTATTCCCCAACCGAAAAACGGTACTTTTAGCCCCCAGATCATCACAGAACTAGTAGTAGATATTGAGACTGTGAAAAAATGCCAAAATTTACCAGATGTAGTTTTGGTAGATTCTAGAGAAGGCGATCGCTACCGAGGTGAACGAGAACCAATAGATAAAATTGCCGGTCATATTCCTGGTGCAGTCAACTATCCTTGGCAAGAAGCTACAGATGCTTCCGGTTACTTACTTACCCCAGCCCAACAACGCCAACGGTGGGAAAAGCTAGAGTCAGCAAAAGAAGTTTTAGTTTATTGCGGTTCTGGTGTGACTGCTTGTGTAAATTTACTTTCTTTGGAACTAGCTAATATTCACACAGGTAAACTTTATGCTGGTAGTTGGAGTGATTGGATTAGTTATATGTAGGTATGGGAGACTGGGGAATGAAAAGTTTCTCAAAATTGACCTAACTGCCAGTTGTAGTTAATACTAAAAAACCAACCATCAAAATTAATGTTGCTATCTGTAGAACCACCAAATGCCCAACCACTCTGTAGATTAAAATTGCTAGAGTCGGATGTTTTGTAAATGAGTTGACCAAATAGTCGATGATAATAGTCGTCTCGCTGGCGTTGAGTAAACTCTGATAAGTTCAACTGGTAGTTAAGACCAACTTGAAGAGACTGTTGTAAGCTGTAGTTTAAAGCAATTATTCCAGAATTGATAATTCGACTACGGCTATCTGGCTCCGAAAAATTAACTTTAAATTCGTAAAAGCTATTTAGTGTTAATGCTGGAGTCAAGGGATCTCGCCGTCCTAGAAACAATCGTAGGGAATTTTCCCCTAAAAAACGATCGCCTGCTTGGAAGCGATCGCTATTTCTAGTGTAGAAAAATTGTTGATTACTCCAGCCAATTGCTCCATAGACTCTTGGTGATAATCGATGATAAAGGCTAACATCAAATTTGACTTGGTTATAATTAAATGTAGATTGATTTATATATCGAATAAAATTACCATCAATTAATCCATTTATATAAGTCTGAGAACCAACAGGAATATATACAGATGCTAGTCTCAATCCAGAAAATATCAATCCATCATCAATGGGATCAATATTAGATGAAAAAATATTACTTGTTTGATAAAAACCTAAACGAGCGTGTAAATTACCTGTAGGTTTCAATACAGGTTGGGGTAATTCTGGTTCAGAGGGTAATTCTAGTACAGGAGGTAATTCTAGTACAGGAGGTAAAGGTTGAGGACGTACCCGCAGTCCCAGTTCTGGAAATTGATTTGACTCATTCTCCGTGGCTTCTCTATTCTCACGTAATCTCTGTCTTAACCTATGTATTCTTTCATTTCTAGTGTTCTGCGTTTGATTTAATTTTTCTTTGGGTGTTGAAGGGGATTGAATAAAACCATTCGGCTGCACTTCTAACTGTGGCGACTCAAATTTTAACTGACTATTTGGAGTATCTTCTTGAACTAAAATATTAGATTTTATTGATGATTGAATTGGTAATGCTTGTTCTACTAATACGAACTCAGATACATTGAAGTGTTGCCATTTATGTGTAATTAGCTCTTGTTCGTTTATTTGGCAAATTTGAACACTATTTTGAGAATTTTTGGAATCTTCAATTATTGAGTTTAGCTCATTTTGACAACTATATTGCTCTAAGTCTACAGCCCAAACAGTGTCAATTGCAATATAGCAAATATTGCCAATACTGGAAATCAACCAAACACGCACCAACAAATTTTTCCAGCCATGAAATTGCATCAGATACGAAAATGTATTAAAAGCTACTAATAAAAATCAACTAAGAATATCGACCTCAGTTTTACATTATTCCTAACTCTGACTACTTTGATGAATTGATATTCAATATATAACCTAATTAGGGATTATACTTTTTATTGTCAAAACTTAAATATTATGTTTTGTAAAACTTCAACTCATTATTATTCAATTAATTGTCAAAATTTATATGAGATTAAGTAAAATAACGTAATTCAAACTTGCTACTTGAATGTATAATTGGTAACATAAGTTGTCTCCTCCTCTAATTCATAAGTCAAAAAATAAAACAGTTATCGCTGAAATTAACTTAAAATAGTTGCTAAATCTAGCTTTCGATAATTAATAATTATAGTCCAAATTGATGAAAACTTGCGTAGTACATAAGATGAAGTACCTTTTGGGGGATTCCAATAAAATAAAACCTCCCTGTACATTCGACTGCGTTGGTATTGATGAAAATTACCAAGAGTTGTAACTATGCTAAAAAAATTGTTCCCACTTTTAATAATTAGTTTATGGGGCATAACAATTATTTTGCCAAATCGGGCAAATGCCACGACTCCTTTAACTCACGCTGAGATTCAATACCTCCGTAACTTGGTGCAGTTTATCCCCAGAAATAATATGAAAACGCGTCCAGCACGCAAAGCTGATCCTATGGTTCCTGGTGATAGTTTATCCACTGGTAAAGCTTCCCTTGCAGACTTACGCTTTAACGATGGTTCATTAGCAAGGGTTGGGGAACAAGCTGTATTTCAATTTTTACCAAAAACTCGCAACTTTAGATTATCAAATGGTACAGTCCTGTTACTGATTCCTCCAGGTAGAGGAAGAACACAAATACAAACACCAAATGCAGCCGCAGCAATTCGGGGTTCTGCATTATTTGTTCGTTATGATCAACAAACAGACACAACAGTTGTTGGTGCATTAACAGATAGCGGTATTGAAGTTTCTAACCAAGCAGCTTCCCAAAATCAAGTGTTAGAAGCAGGACAGTTATTAGTCGTAGTAAAAGGTGAATTTCAGGGCTTATATGATTTTGATTTAAGAACTTTTTATGAAACTAGTGATATGGTTCAGGGATTAGATTTAGATAATCCGGATATTGATAATACACTAGATGAAGACATTGCCAGTGTGCAAGCGGAAATTACTACGGCTGTAAAAAAACAAGTACCCGTAACTGGTGAAAAAGTAATTGATAATCCCTCTTTCTTACAACTCGCTCCTAATTCATCAAATTCACCAAAACCAGAAGTTATCAAAAATAATCAGTCATCAGAAACCGATGATGATTCTTCAGAAGAAATAGAAGAAACAGAAGAAACAGAAGAAACAGAAGAAACAGAAGAAACAGAAGAAACAGAAGAAACCGTTTCAGATAATGTTTCCAAACCTGAAAATGGTAATAACACTAAACCTTCTGATTTAGATAATGAAAAGCAGCCAGTAGATAAAACTACACCTGTAGATGACACGCAGCCAGTAGATAAAACTACACCTGTAGGTACAACAACACCAGTTAATCGCACAACAAAGCCCTTAGACGGTGAAATACCTGGAGATAGTGAAATACCTGGAGATAGTGAAACACCTGAAGACGGTGAAACACCTGGAGATAGTGAAACACCTGAAGACGGTGAAACACCTGAAGACGGTGAAACACCTGAAGACGGTGAAACACCTGGAGATAGTGAAACACCTGGAGATGGTGAAACACCTGAAAATGAAACACCTGTAGATGGTGAAACACCTGTAGATGAAACACCTGTAGATGGTGAAACACCTGTAGATGGTGAA
>NZ_CAWUDM010000127.1:0-15127 GCF_963920855.1 Nostoc sp. CCY0012
CTTCTCTCTGTGCTTGATTCTTAACCTCTTCAATACCAATTAGATAGTTAGGGTTCAATCCCCCCATCAAAAGGTTGTATTTTAAGGCTCGATTTTTCTATTAGCTTTGTCCAATGAGCCAAAACTTGTGCTTGTATTGACTCTGCTGTTTCTGGTGTTAGACCTCGCCAATGAATTGCTAAACTTACAGGTTTTTGTTCACAGTGATTTTCTAAATTCAGTAAGCTAATGCACTCTTTAGCTTGAGAAATAATATTTCTCGTAGCTTCATCAGGATATACAATCGTATACTTACCATCACTAGATAGATATTCCCAACCATGAGAACCCCAAATTTCTGGAAGAGGATCTATATCTATCAGTGGCACTAAATCCTGTATTGCTCGTCCACTAATGATAATTAATCGAGTTGTTTGACTATCGCGGATGTCACTCAGTAACTCAGTAACACCTTGGTATGGGAAAGCTTGGTCGCGTTCAACTCGAAAGGGAGCAAGTGTACCATCATAGTCAAGTAAAAGTAAACGCTCCTGAGCTTTAGTGATGTGAGCAAAAAAGAAATCTAAATCAAGTTGTGGTGATAAAATCTCCATCTGACACCTTATTCTTACTTACTTAGTCTAGATAACATCACACATTTACAGCAAGTGCTTCTCAGACCTATAATTTACTCAGAAAAATTTTAGTTCACCCCATCCACTCTACCCAATCGGGAGCAGATGCAATCAATTGAACAAAACCCTCTGGGCAAACTTCTTCAAATTCCAGTATTACCCCCCAACGCTGATCAGTGGTTAGGGTACCTGCTGCACTGGGTTGTTAAAATTTCATCTTACACGCGAACCAACTTGCTTCTGGCTTCCTCTGCTAAAAACTGCGCTACTTGTTCATTAATCTCCCTTTTGACAATTTGGCGATACTCAACGAAATGCTCGATTTGAGCGCAAACTGACAGATAACTACTTAAACCGCCTGGATTGTAGCGATACATATTCCAAAAATTACGCCAGAACTGCCACCGAGTGTTACGAAGAACGCCTTGCCGCCAACATATAGTTAATAAAGCCCGAATTGTGACCCAATTAATCGGTTTTTTGGCATTTTTACCCTTTTTGGGATAAGTCGCCTCACCCAGAATTCGGTAGTGGCGATAAGCACGATCTAAAAACTTTGTTGGCTCATATAATTGCCAAAAAGCCTCCACATACTCGTTGGCGATCTCATCTAAGGGGCGAGTCGGTACATAATTCATCAACGTGGTTTGGTTGATGTTAGCTGATTTAGTGCGAAGTCGTCCTTCTTTTTCTAGGCGATGCCAGAGGGCGGTATCAGGCAAGGCTTGCAACATACTAAACAACGCTGTCGGAATTGATGTTTGTTCTACAAATTGTACAATTCTCGACCCGGCACCAGCCTTTTCACCATCGAAACCAATAATGAATCCTGCCATTACCCGCAAGCCTGATCTGGTGATCGCATTCACTGCCTCACTCAGGGAATCCCTTGTGTTTTGATGTTTTTGGGTGAGAGTCAAACTAGCTTCATCTGGTGTTTCAATCCCCAAAAAGACAGCACCAAAATTGCATTGCACCATCAAATCCATTAATTCTTGGTCGTTTGCCAAATCGACTGAGGCTTCTGTGGCAAAAGAAAAAGGATACTGATGTTTCACCATCCAAGGTTTTAGTTCTTTCAGGAACAGTTTGACATTGCGTTTATTGCCAATGAAATTGTCATCCACCATGAAAATGCTGCGTCGCCAACCCAACTCGTAGAGACGATCTAATTCTTTCAGTAATTGCTCTGGTGCTTTTGTTCGCGGCTTGCGACCGTAAAGCACAATGATATCGCAAAACTCGCACTGGAAAGGGCATCCTCGTGAAAACTGTACTGACATTTCTGCATAGGCATCGAATTCCAACAGATCAAACCGGGGAATGGGCGTATGGGTAACATCTGGTCTTTCGCCATTGGCACGGAAGATTCCCGATTGTTCGCCCTGTGCGATCGCACGGGTAAACAGGGGCAAAGTGATCTCTCCTTCATCCAAAATTAAATAGTCTGCTCCTACCTCCATCACTTCTTGAGGTAATGCAGTTGCGTAAGGCCCACCTACTGCTACCCGTTTTCCTCTGCGTTTTGCCTCCTGAATTTGCTTTAATAAGTCTTCCTTCTGCACGATCATGGCGGACAGAATCACCAAATCTGCCCAATCCCATTCTGCTTGGTTAACTTCGCGGACATTGCGATCAACTAGCTTAAATTCCCATGACTGTGGCAAAATAGCGGCAACCGTTACTAACCCAAGCGGCGGTAACATCGCTTTGCGATTGAGCAATGCCAGGGTCTTCTCAAACGACCAAAAGCTTTTTGGGAAAAGGGGATAGAGGAGCAAAATATTCATCAAAAACCTCCAATAAACTGTATCCCTCGCTGAGACTGAATGGTGTATTCAACATACCACTCGCTTGAGAGTAAGATACACGCTCTCTTAACTTAGATTACTAGAATTCACTGTATTTAGCTCGGTTAACAGGCGAGTTAAATAAAAATATAAAATGAAAAGAACCAAACAAAGCAGTAACTAACATGGAAATCTTAGTAGACATTATCGCGCAGCTTTTGTTAGAAGCAATTGTGGTTTTGTGTGCATGGGTTATCTACAAAATTTGGGTGTTCGTCAAGTTAAGGTGGTGATATTTGTTTAGACTGCGCGAGTCAAAATCACAAACTTTTCGCCACTACCAGTTTTGGCAAACTCTTCTACCTGCTCAAAACCTAACTTCTGCCACATACGTTGCGCCCGTTTATTAAACTGTGCGATCGTCACCCGACAAAATTGCGCTTTATATCGGGTAGCCCCAAACTTGATTACAGCTTGGGCATACTGCTTGCCATGTCTAAGTCCTGTTAAGTCTGGCCGTATCCCAATACCTAAGTCCAAAGCTTCAACCCCATAGTCGCCACCAGACACTTGACCATCCACTCCGAAAGAACAATAGCCTTCGATTTCCCCAAGTGGGTTTAAAATTGCATAAAAAGCATTGTTTGGGTCAAGCAGATAGCACAAATCTTCAAGGACAGTATCAGCGTTAAAGTTATAAAAATCGTATGGGGGAGTATAGCGCCAGTTAAGAATTGCCAACGCATGATCCTTGTGGAGTGTACGACTCTGCGCTGTTTTTATGAGGACTACTGTTCAGATACAAATACTGGGTGCAGGGTTTATGCAATGGAAAATCATTCTTTGGAATGGATATTACCCACATATGCTAATTGGGTGAAGTCGAATGAGTTAGACCGCTTAATTGTAATTCCCAAGCTTTATCAGATTCTTAATTCCTGGTTTGCTAAAATTCAAAGTAATTCTATTCCAAAAATGCGCGTACCTTGGGCAAAATTGGGCTGGTTTGATAGAGCGTCAATTTGGATTAATCGGCAACTTGAGACTTGCGGTAGCGTGCCTTGGGCTGCTAGCCATGCTCTCCGGGCTGATCGCAAGGAGCATTCGTTCAATCTTCCCAAATTAAGATCGTTCTTACGCTGAGGATTTGGGTTGGTTGTGGATTGGTTTTTCCTTAGACCTTAGACTTAGACGGAACAAGATATGTCACCCCACCAAGTCCAACCATTCCTCCACCGATGACATACATCATATTTTTATTGAAGTATTGGGAGCCAAGATAACCAAAGGCGATTGCCGCCACCGTTGTAACAATCATTTGAGGTAGTTTCATTAATATGCCATCCTTTGTTTAACTTGCTGTAATAGTAGATAGTTTCAACCTAAGCTTCGCCACGATAAATAAACAGGCTCTTTGCCTAGATTTTTTCCTGAATATTTCAAATAGTAAACTCCCCTCAAGGCTTGCACTACATTCCACAGACAGGTAATCAAACATCCTTGGGTAGAAAAGGTAAGAAAGGGTTATTAAAGATGGTGCAGTACAATAAATAGATAGATTTCCCAGACAAAGAAAATATTTTTAGAGAGTATGCTTGAAGAAATCAGAATTAGAAAAGCCTCAGAAAGTGACTTTGAAGAAATAGATAGATTTGATGTTTTGGGCGGATATAGGAAAGCCGAAATACAAAAAGGAGATAGATTTCGATGATTTGAATTGGGAGCAGAGAAGTTATGCTAAATGGAAAGCTTATGGCGACAGCAAACTTGCCAACCTCTATTTTACCTACGAACTCGACCGAAAACTGAAAGATAACGGTATCGACACACTTGTAACCGCCTCGCATCCGGGCTGGACAGCAACCGAATTGCAGAGAAATGCGGGTGGCATTGTGGAATATCTCAACGGCATTGTTGCTCAAGACATCACAACGGGTGCATTACCGACTCTGCGGGCGGCAATCGAAGCAGGCTTAAAAGGCGCAGAATATTTCGGCCCCAATGGGTTTATGGAAATGCGCGGCTATCCAATAAAAGTCGAATCAAACGAGTTATCCAAAGACCAAGCGATCGCCAAAAAACTATGGGTTGTATCGGAAAAATTAACCGATGTGAAATTTGAATTTAATAAAAAGGCGCAAAACGCGGGTAAATAAGAAAACCCTGCTAGTGGTAAGTTAGGGGTTTTCTGTCTACTTTCTGCTTTGTGTCTAGATGTCTTTCTGCCTCTGTCCCTTGCTGTATAAGGGTTATACCTGAATGTCACGCTTGAAAACGTGAAACCCTTGTGAAGACTGGGTATAGGGGTGTGGGGTTGCAGGTCAGGGCTAGAGCCGCTTACTACGAAATAAATTTAGCTAACTTTATATTAGTTAACATCGTTTGATTTATTCTCATCGACTTATTTATTACTAGAATTTAGACTGTCGAATGGGAATCTGAATTACAAATTCTGCTCCTGCTCCGGGTGCTGAATGGCAATATATCTTGCCACCATGCAATTCGCTAATAATTCGGTAACTAATTGATAAACCTAAACCCGTTCCTTTACCAACATCTTTAGTTGTAAAAAATGGATCAAATAATTTTGCTTTAACTTTTTCATCCATTCCCAGACCATTATCAGCAATACGAATTTCTACCCAGTCATTACTGATAATATCTGTGCTAATGTGGATTTGCGGATTTTCAGTAGTTAATTGTCCATTGTTCGTTGTTTTTTCATTAACCATTGACAGCCGAGTACTTAATAATGAATCTTCCAAAGCATCAATTGCATTAGCAATAATATTCATAAATACCTGATTTATTTGTCCAGAATAACATTCTATTAATGGCAATTTTCCGTAGTTTTTAATTATTTTAATTCCCTTTGAATTATTTGGAGATGCCTTGATACGGTTGTTTAAAATAATTAATGTACTGTCAATTCCTTCATGAAGATTAACTGCTTTAAACTCAGCTTCATCTAAGCGAGAAAAGGTGCGGAGTGACTTGATAATCTCAGCAATTCGCTCTGCTCCTATACTCATAGATTGAAATAATTTTGCAGAATCTTGCTTAATAAATTCGAGTTCAATCACTCGAATCTCTCGTTGAATTGCAGCTACTGGTTCAGGGTAATGGTGCTGATAGAGTGCCACTAACCTCAGCAAATCTTGAAAATATTGATTAGCATAATTTAAATTACCATAGATAAAGCTAACTGGATTATTAATTTCATGAGCAATTCCAGCTACCAGAACTCCAAGAGCAGACATTTTTTCAGATTCTATCAGTTTCATCTGCAAAGCTTGGAGATTTGCTAGTGCAGTTTCTAGTTCGTGACCTCGTTTTTCTAGAGCAATTTGCGACTCTTCTAATCCTCGAATCACACTTTTGAGAACTGATTCTCTGAGTTCACTGGCATTCTCAAGTTGTTGTCGATCTGCTTCGGAACGGTCAAGTTTTTTTTGGAGAATCCGAACAGTTTTTTCTAACAGTTTTAATCTGCTCTCATAGTCTGTAGGTTCCATACGTCTCTACTGTGTTCCCAGAAGTAGAGTTACAAAAGTTTCTTGATGATAGTAAGTCGAACCTTGATGTTCTAATGGCGCAAATTCACCATAGGTATAAAATCCACAAACAGGTACTTCTGGAGAGAGTAAATTTTTTACGAGTTGATATTCTTCCTTTGCCCTTGTACCTAAAAGCCAGCGGCGACAGCAACAGGAAAATAATAAAACGGCTTCTGGTTCTGTTCCCGGATAATTTTCTAAGGCATTTTTCAATGAAACCTCAGCAGCCGCAATAACTTCGTTCCGGCTGATATCTGTCACTTGAACCGTGGCTTGCTCTGGAATATCTCCTAGAAAATTGATGCTACCAGTTTCAACATCATAGGTATTAGGCACTCGCATATAGTAGCGATCGCTCTCTCCTTCATACACTGCTAAGGGATTTTCCGCAGTCGGCGGGCGATCGCCCAAATAGCGTGCATAGAATTCGAGTGCTGATTTACCATCAATTTCGTAAAGGACGGTTCCCTCAGCCTTGGTGACAATGCTCTTGTTCCCAATTGGTTGCCAACCACAGGAAATTCCATAGGAAAATTGAATATTTCCCGAAAAGATGAGAACTGGTAGGGAATCGGTTAGAACTTCGTTACCGAAGAATTGGTAAGTTTTTTTAAATCTAAACTGATCTCCAGCAGTACCACCCAAAATAGGAACTTGGGAACCCAAAGCTAGTTTTAACCCTTTAAGAATTAACTCTCCATTAGTGGTTGAACCATCTGCTATGTAACTAGCAGGTATAGAAATGCATAATTTCGCAGCATGAGTGCTTTTCTCGGTTGCTTGTTGTACTGCTTGATGAGCAGCAGCTAAAGGATTCTCTTTTGCTCCATACCCTACACCAGCACGAATTTCTACAGTGTCAGAGCAAAAAAGCATCAGTGTCAAAGAATCTTGTTTAAACCCTAATATGGAAGAGATTTCACCATCTGTAGTGCAACCAATTAAATCAATTCCAGGAAATACTTGGTCAATTTCTTTCAGGATGAGAGCATATTCAAAATCAATGGCTGCAAATAAAATACCCGCCTGGGGTATAATACCTGCTAAATCTTGAGAACATTGTTCTAATACTTCTAAAATTGCATCTTGAGACTCTGGATCTTCGCTGTGACCAACAACAACTTTAAACATTTTGATCTCCTATTCTTAGTTAAGTTTGCCCACTTAACCTTTAGGAATCACATCAAGATGTTTTAACATCCACCAAGAATCACTGAGTTGTTCATTTGTGTCCGCACCCCCCCGATTATTATCTCCAATTTCATTAATGGGGGTGTGGACGGAGGATTAATCCCATATATAGCCTTCATTCGAGCCGCATAAGCCGTATTTCGTTCTTGTTCCTTTTGACGTTTCCTTTCTCTCTCTCCTCCCGTTGCCGTTGCCGATACTCCAGAACCTTTCGAGCAAACGCCACATCCTCAAGAGGTCGGCGTGACTCAGTGGATAAACCCAATTGCGCGTGCTAAAACTGACTTCAACTGCTATTGCTGCATTAATATGGGAATTTGGAGCATTAATATTGCTTTCTATTCGTAGGCAAGGAAAAATAAAGAATAGTGTGGCCACAATTAATAGATGATTGAAATTGTTGAAGCAGACCTTAATCTGCCTGCTCATGCAGACGCTATGGTTCAATTAATGGATGAGTATGCGCTCGACCCAATGGGTAGTGGCAAAGGGCTGTCCGACTACGTTAAAGCAAATCTAACAGCAGAACTTGCAAAGAGAAAAGCGGCTAATGTCAAGTCGCTTCGCTCCAATTCAAAATTCAAAATTATCAATTCAAAATTAAAGAGATTAATGGGGGCTTGCACCCACCACTAATATAAGACTGTCAAATCAGAGATTGTGACGGGGGCTTGAACGAGCGAATTAATCAATTGCGAAATTTTATTTCTTCCTCATTTTGCATTTTGAATTTTGAATTTTGAATTTAAAAAGGTCATTCTCGCCTTTGTCAATGCCGAACCCGCAGGGCTTGTTGTTTGCTTAGAAGGATTCTCTACCTTCGCGTGTCAGCCATTACTTAATATTCACGATGTCTTTGTTGCTTTACCCTATCGGCGTAGAGGCTTGTCTCAACTGCTGCTACAAAAAGCGGAGGAGATCGCTTTCGATTTGGGCTGCTGTAAACTTACGTTAGAGGTACTAGAAGGAAACCATGTTGCCCAGTCAGCATACAAGGTGTGCGGATTCAGTGGCTATGAGCTAAATCCCCAGATGGGCAAGGCGTTATTCTGGGAGAAGAAACTAGTACAGATGACTGATGAGGAGAAAAATTTTTCAAGCAGATTGATATGATTACTTGTTATTTGCGCTACGTTCTCGACCCTGACAAAATTTCGGATTTTGAAGCATACGGACTTATGTGGATACCATTGGTGAAAAAATTCGGTGGAAACCATCATGGGTACTTCCTTCCACATGAAGGAGCTAATAATATTGCCGTAGCTCTATTCAGTTTTCCCAGCCTTGCAGCATACGAGCAATACCGGATAGATTCCCAGCAAGATCCAGCTTGTCAGGAAGCCTATGATTTTGCACGTCGAACAAAGTGCATTGTCAGTTATGAGCGATCATTTATGCGTCCAGTTTTAGGCGATGTTAATAATTTTAAATAAAACAGTAGCCCCATCCCTAAATAAACAGTATTGATTGAGGGATCAGAACATTCTGTAGCAAATTGTAATATAGCGTGAAACGCACCGAATACGACTTTAATTTGAGATGTAATTATTATGGCTATAAATACAGATAAAATATTATTAATCACTTCAAATCAATTTCAAAAAACCAAATTAAATGACTCGATTTGTACATGACGAATTTGCCAAGGACTATCTAGAAGAACTGTTAAAACCTTATGGGGAAGTAAAATCATCAGAAAAAGTATCAGGAGAGATTAAAGAAATTGATGTATTATTTACTCCATCAGCACAGCAAAACTCTAATATAGAATTGTTAGGGATACTAGGAAGATTTGCCGAATTTCCGGCAATACTAGAACCATTTCGTAATGCAGCTTCTGGTGATGAAATCTGTGATTGTCTTCAAAAGTTATTAGAAGTAAAAGCCGGATTGCGACGAGATGCTAAAGCGAATAAAACTAAACTCCAGGATTCAAATATTCCTAAATTATGGGTTCTGACTCCAACTGCATCCCCAGCAATATTATCGAGCTTTAATGTTAATCAGAAATCGGGGTGGCTACCAGGGATATACTTTTTAGGTGATGCTTTAAGAACTGCAATTGTTGCTATTCATCAACTGCCGCAAATACCGGAAACCTTGTGGTTAAGAATACTGGGTAGAGGAAGTGTGCAGTCACAGGCGATAGTGGAATTATCAGCGTTACCATTGAATCACCCATACAAGCAAGCAACGCTAGAATTGGTGTACAACCTACGCGAAAATTTAAGAATCAATCAAAATTTAGAATCAGATGACAGAGAGTTAATTATGAGATTAGAACCACTTTATCAGCAAGACCGTGAAAGAGCCAAAAAAGAAGGAAAAGAAGAAGGACAACAGGATTTAATTATCCGTCTACTAAATCGTCGTTTCGGTGAAATTGATGCAGTGTTGATTGAACGAATTCGAGGATTATCTATTGAGCAATTGGAGGGGTTAGTAGAGGCGTTATTAGATTTTTCCGTTGTGGCAGATTTAGAAGCTTGGTTAAATCAGCAAGCCTGATAATAATGCCACTACACCGCCACCAACCAATCGCACACCACCGACTTACACCCATCCGCAAAGTTAACCCAAACTTGTCACTGCTTTATGTATCCATCCACTCCACCCAATCGGGAGCATCTGCCACCAATTGAGCAAACCCCTCTGGGCAAACTTCTTCAAATTCCAGCATCACCCCCCAACGCTGATCACTGGTTAAGGTACTGAGTATTTCTTTAACCACTCCCACCCCACTTTCTACCTTGTGAGCAACTAGTTGGGCATAATATTTAACTCGTTTCCACCAAGAATCACTGAGTTGTTCATTTGTGTCCACACCCCCCCGATTATTATTCCCATCTTCATTATTGGGGGGTGTGGACTGCGTGTTAATGCCATACTGAGTCTGCATTCTAGCCGCATAAGCCGCATTTCGTTCCTGTTCCTCCTGCCGTCTTTTTTCCTTATCTTCCCTGTGTCGTTGACGGTACTCCAAGACGTTTCGAGCAAACATCACATCCTCAGAATTTAAACGGTAATATCTGACCCGCTTTCCATCCTCAAGCGGTCGGCGTGACTCAGTAGACAAACCTAGTTGCGCGAGGTATTGTCCCAAAATCCATATAGGCGACTCGTCAAGGGGAATGGTTAAATTCAAGATCCCCTTAACGTGAGGTGCATTACGTTTGGAGAAATCCGCTAAAGCTTCAACAACTGCCTCATTACCTGTAACTTCAATCCCATCCATCAAATCTGTCAACACCGTCCTCAATCCCAGCCGATGACGCATGAGCCATGACGTAGAATGGTTACTCCAATCGGTGCAGATGCTTAAACGTTCACGCTCCGACTTATCTCTATCAACAACCACAGCAGGCGGTGTGACAAATTCTCTTCCCTGGTCATCAGTGATTGTTTCCCCTGGTTCTGCCAAAATTGCTTCAAGCGCAACAATCTTTTTAATCAGCCTTCCCCCGTCATCTTTTTCCACCAGTTCCGGGGTAACACTCATGCCGTAGGTGTCCTGGATGCGGAACTTTTCACATTCCAAAATCTCCTCTGGCTTGAGATAGTCCTGATGCTGCCGACTTTGATAAGTTTTCCGGTCGATATCCTTGGCATTAGCCACTTTACGGTAATGCTCCTCATCAATGGCAATCCCGGCTGCCTTCATCCATCGAGCAGCCCCTTCATTTCCCTCATCTCCTACAGGAATGATGGTGTTACCCATTTCTTCTAGGAGCGATCGCAAATCAGCCCGTAAATTATTAATTGACCAATTGCGCTGGGCTTCGATTTGACAACTGGTATCCAATGCCCAATCCTTCTCCGCTCCCCGTTTACCCGTTTCTTTATCGATACGGATTAAATACGCCGTCATTTCGTTTTTCTGGAGAATGTTCTCTTTAATATTTCGGGCATTGGTTTCGGCATAACCAAAGGGAGGACGCGGAGCCACCCAGATATACATCGGCACATTATGACGATAACGCCAAAGCTGCTGGGCGCATTCAGTAGCTGCCTGGGAAACAGCGTGAAACACACCAAACACCGCATCAAAATGATACGTCGAAATGTCAACACCTGTACCCAGACTAGGAGTTGTTAACAAAGCATCAATAGTTTGAATCGCAGTGTTAATTTCCTTGATAAAAATGACATTCTCCTCACTGCCGCTATTTTCCGAGTGAACAGTCCAAACTTTCAATTGACGGTCGGCTTCTGGTTCTGGCGTATTGTCTTCATCAGTATCGTTAAATACAACTCCATTCAATGCCCGTTCCAGTTTTTTGATAAACCGTTTGCTATCACTGACCATCATCAACTTTTTGCCCAACATCAGTTGACAGTGGAACTCTGCCACCAACGCGCTACTATTGCGACCTTCGTACCAGTATGCTTTTCGACCACCCGAACGATACAGGTTTTTGATAATGTATGGTTGTTCACCCGCCGGACGCATGGCGCGGAAAAAATCAATGGTCAAATCATCCAGGTGGGCATCTGCCAAGACTACCAGTTTGGCGTTGTAAACTAGGTATTCTAAAACTTCTAAAATTTCCCCCCGGTGTTCTTTGCAAGTTTTGGACTTGAGCAGGTGGGCGAGGTACTGACAAGCTTCATCGATAAAAAGAATATCATACGCCTGCAAATCATTCGCCATTTTATACAAAGAATCTACGGTGATACTGAGGGCTTGCGCTTTGCCCCAATCACCGTAAGACATCGCGGAGTACATGGCAGTTTTTAGGCGATCGCTTAAATTTTTCAGCAGGTTGACGCGATGACCGTTGTTTAAAAAACTCAACTGTGGTCGGGCTTGTCTCATCCGGGCGAGTAATTCAGTTTTCCCTGTTCCCATGTCAGAAAGTAAGCAAACCAGCCCAGATTCAGGTAAGGAGTTGATGGCATTGGCTAAAAAACGGCTGTTGACTGTCACATCTGGTTTATACTTCCTCAGTCCCCTGGCACGATTGATGAAAAATCTTTGTTGATATTCCCTGAATGTAAGGGCATCAGCAATCATCGCCGTCACTGCTTTGTCTGCCTTCTTGCCCAGTGCCACAACCCAATCGTCAATGCCTTTTTCTGGCCCTGGTAATAGTGCTACGTCGCACTGACAATTTAATTGCAAGATTACTTGACAGGTGCGGCGGGTGGCTTGAAAAACGTGGTGCTTGGTTTTTGGTTTGGTTTCGTAGTCGAATAGGATCGTAAATTTGCGTGTCGGTTGCGCCATTGGCACTAAATCGGGGTGCAGCCGTTCAAAATCTTCTTGACCAATGCGACCGTTCCAAATTCCTGGTAGTGCGATCGCTGCAAATCCCAATGTCAGAAGACAACCCGCTTTCTTTTCGCCTTCTGTGAGAATGATAGGAATTTCTGGGTGTGCCATTACCCAAGCCCAAAATCCTAACGCTTCCCCTGATTCTGTAACTGTGATGTTTTCTGGCATCGGCACATCATACCGCAGGGCTACCAACTTCCAGATGTGCAACGGCACTCGCAGATAAGTGACACGGTTTGGGGTTTTGGGTGGTGATTCGTATTTGACGGGCTTTTCGGTGTACTGTTGGGCTTCGTTATCCCATTCAAAACGGGGGTTGTCGGGCTTCATCCTTCCCCATTCCATTGGTTGCCAATCGTGATGAGGATCTAGTCCACTTACCCACCATGCACTATTAATGTGAGCGTATCGTCTTAAGTTTCCTTCTCGTAGTCGTCCATCGTTTCGTCTAGCAGTTTGCGGTAGGGCGTATAACAGATACTCGTATACTTCATTTCCACTTAGGGAACGGACATTTAGTGCAGTGATAGTAGGGTCAACGGCTGAACCATTCACCCATTCTGAATAATGCTTTTGTGCTAAATCGTTGTTGTTATTATCTCCGGTTGCAGGCATATCCCCTCCAATATTTTTACGCATGGAAAAGTCAGCAGTATCAAAGGCATACTGCTGTTGAAGCTCCTCAAAGAAACTTGTTAAAATCTCAGCACCAAGAAAAGATATGCTGTTGGTTATTGGGTCAAAGTTCTAAATCAACTGGTGATTATTCGTCAGCCTTTGCCCATGAATCGAATTGAGGAGGAACAAGAGGGCTTGAGGTTATCTCCCTCCTCCCGTGTGCGGTCGAAAAGTCAAATTGATACGTGTCCTAACTACTTTTTTGGTTTTGGGAACCTGATGCAGATGTGTAGACTGACAGCCAGGATGCATCACAAGCAAACTCCCGTGTTCCAGCCAGAAATCCGTTGGTCTGCCATTTCTCGGTTTGATTTGAAATTTGCGACATGACCCCAGGCTGACTGACGCAATTGCTGGGTTAAGTCCCATTGATTCCTCATTGTCTGAATGCCACCCACCCTTCGGGAATTCAAAATGCAAAATGCAAAATGCAAAATTAAGATTTGTTCCTTTCATTTTTAATTTTGAATTTTTAATTTTGAATTGAATGCGGTACTGATTGCCTATGACGATACGGAACTGATAACCAGTCAATGCAGTGATGCGATCGCGTATGTTAGACAGAGCTTCTGTCCAACATAGTGGTTTCAAAAACACGCTATTGGAGTAAAGATAGTTACAGCCTGCATCACCGTACAGACACTCCAAGCGAGGTACAGGGATAATTTTCTCCAGCATTTTGATTTGGTTTTGTTGCCATTGCAGGTTTAGGCAGTGTTGGTACAATTCGTTGGCTTGTTCAAGGCTCAAGAAGTCGGGATAGTAGGTGACGGGTAGAACTGGTGAAGATTCGGGAAACAAATTGAGTTGTTGCATGATATTTTCTCTATCAGTTAGTTTTGGTTGGCACAGAAAACTTCAATCAACACACTTTCGGGATACAGCCCAACTCGCCCAAAACGTGGATCATGTATGCGCTCGATTTCGATATTTTGTTTTCGACACAATGCACTTGCCTTTCTTCCCTTAGCACTCGCTTCTTTCACGGATATTTCTAAACCTTGAAGATTGGCGAAACCAACAACACTGTATTTATGGCCACATGGAGTATTGAAACGATCCTGTTCTATTTCAACTGCTTTGAGCCTTGTCAATATTTCAGTTTGTTGCCGTTTTTGCTCCAACAAACGCTGTTCTTGTTCGGCCATCTGTTGTGCAATCGCAGCGAGTAATTGCACTTGAGTCATGGATTGCTGCTGTACAGATTCAATATCCATAATCACTTTCATTAGGGTTCTATTAGCCCAGATACGGAACTCGACAGATACCCATCGGGCTAAATCAATTGCAATTTCTGGATGTATCCAAGTGCTTTGTTCGCTGCCATGTCCCTGAACCTCAATCACCAGGGACGATATGAGGATCTTCATATCGTTAGAAAGTGCTTGCAAATACTGCTTTGTAGACTTAAGCTTCGTATAATCGGCTAGAAATTTGTTATTGGCCTTGCACATCTGAGTGCCGTTAACGAAGCCTTTGGGTATGCTGTATTTCCCTATTTGCCCATCTTGAGGCATCTGGTTAATTTCTGAGTCGCGCCAAAAGTGTGTCAACATGATTAATTATTTGATTATTTTTCCAATCGTTAATTACTGAAAAAAACTCAGACATTCACCCGCACTAAATCTGATTCCTTGACAAATGAAAATCGGTTTACCTTATCTGGTGTTTGGGTTAAAGTTGGCGATCCCATTTCGATCACATAAAACCAAGTCCCATTGAGTAGCCGAATCCCCCAAACGAGTCGCTGATTTGTCGCATGATCATGAAAACGCAACATCACTCGTTCGCCCAGCACGAAAGTCGGTTTTTTCACAGTGGTAGCCTGTAATCGACCAGTGCCAATGATTTGATGTTGCGTAGCGTGTAGAATTTCGTTATCACAGCCAATCGCATAAATCCATCGGTCATATTGCCAGTGGACACCGCAGCAATAACCAAAGGCTCTCGTATTTTTGAGGTAAACTCCCTAGCTATCTAATTGGTGTTGTTTGGAGGTAAACTGAAAAACACCTACCAGCA
>NZ_CAWUDM010000128.1:0-15045 GCF_963920855.1 Nostoc sp. CCY0012
CAGAATTAACACTTGCATAATCAAAGTTTTCAGCAATCGCTGTGACTTCCTCAATTGATAAAGTAATCCCCATGTCGTTGGCAGTGCTGGCGACTAATTCTGACTTCTCTTGAAGGGCGATGGCGGTGTTTTCTGGGTCATCTTCAGAGGTAATCGCTGGCATTTCAGATTGTGCGATGCTTGGCTGTGGTTGGGATTCATTGGCTTCATGGGCTATTACCTCAAACTCCTCTTCACCATCAAGTGCATTGGCTTTTGAAGCAATGTTCACGGTTTCCTCTAGTTTTGAAACTTCCTCAAGTTGGCTATTACTTACACCGTTAGCGGTTACAGTCGCTAATTCAGATGGTTGCAAATCTTTAATTAGGCTATTAATTACTTCAGAACGGATATCAGAACACCAATCATCTGGAAAATCTGGGCAAAGGTCTAAGATTTTAGCTTCAATTTGTGCTGCTGTTACTTCAGTAATGCCTTTGGCTTTGAGAGTGCGGCGAATCGAATCTACTTTATTCTTAAGTTCTTTCATTTGTCATGCTCCTATTTGTTTCGAGTAATCGCTGTGAAAAAGACAATTTTGCAAGCTTCTGAATAGCTGTATACAGAATGTTTACCAAACTGTAACCCTGCTTTGTACCAAGCATTTATCAGCATTCTTTCTGTTACATTTGGTTTAATTTCACGAAGTATTGAAAGTATCGATTCTCCTGTAAATTCCTGATAATCAGAATACTTGTTTTGAAAGTTTTCATAAGTTTTAATTGCCTGCCTAGTAATTGGTGTTCTGGGAAATTGTGTTTTGAATCTTGCATACATTCGCAAAGTTTTGACTGTAACAACCATTCCCGAATGCTCTAACTCACTACGCAGATTTCGCCACCTACGATTAGAAACTTCGCCAGCTACCGATTCATAAGTTTGTCGGTAGTAAGTTTCTGTTGTTTGTTGCATAGGCATACAAGTACAGATGAATTACTATTGGACTTATTGTACACTCTCTGTAGACAGTTAGCAACTATATGTAGACAAAATACAATAGAATTACCCATTGGGTAATGGCTATGATTTAGATGCAAGTAAAACGAACAATTACAGTAGTTAAAGACTTCCCTGGCTTAGGGGAACGTATCAAAAAAATTAGAGAGGGAGATTCGCGTTCTTTATCCCAGATATGTAGAGATTCAGGGATATCGCGCTCATACTGGCATCAGATTGAGAAGGAAGACTTACGCGCTGCCGTAACGGAAGATATTATCAGAAAAATAGAAGCGATACTGAATACTGACTTAGGAGTGAGTTTTGATTAGTTTGAAATATTTCTGTATGAAGAGTGAATGCCTGAGCGTTAACGCTGGCAACGATAGAATCAGCATTCTATGCAGGTGATCGCTTGCAGAACACTAAAAATTCTGTCGCCAATTGGTAAAACCTACATTTGCAGATACGTTTCAAACACCACTGCGACACTTACCATATATGGACTGAAACACTTCTGCTAGTGGCAAATTACCTCAAAATTCCCGGTATTTTTAGTCCTTTGAAATTTTCAATGCTATTTGATGATAAATGCCGTTTCGGGCATTATCATCAAATGACTAAACCTAAGCAGGATAATCGTTAAGAGCCTTAATTTCCGAATATGCAGCTATATCGGCTCAATTCCCAATGATTTATACTGCGATCGCACTCTCTAATCCTGGGTTATGATTACCCGAAATAGGCTTGCTTTGCCTCATTTTCTTCCATTTACGCCCAATTGCCAAGAAAGCTGCTTCCATTTCTTCCTCATCAGCAGCTTCAATCATTTTTATCAAGCTTTTACTGCTATTTTCCGTATCTCCTAGTTGTTCCCCAGCTAAAAGCTCACAGAAATAGTGCTTAGAACCAGGCGAAAGCTGATCCATCCCTTCCAATAAAGCTGTAAAAGTCTCCTGGCTAACCCATTTTTTCCCATTGCGGAATTCTGATAGGTGAGTAGGACTGATTCCCACAATACCAGCCAGCTCTTTGCCTTGAACACCGTAGCGATCCATTGCTTTTTTAAATAGCTGGTAAATCTGAGCCATAAAGTTTTGTTACTTATTAATTTAACTATGGGTATAATTTTCTATAGTAATTTAACTTTGGGTTAAATTGATTCAAGCTAATAGTTTAATTCAAATTTTATCCAAAACAAACAGCCCCGACAAGTAACTTGCCAGGGCATTCAAACCTACAAATATCATATGGCAATTCAACGACTTTCACAAACGCCAAAAGACGGAATTTTGGCGACTCAACGTGTTGCAGTTGTAACCAAAAGGGGGCAACTGTGAAAATTGACGGTAAATTTTATCCCTTACAACATTCTGAATGGGTCAAAATCTGCAAAAGCCTTACCAAGTCTCAAATAAGCATTTTGTATTACTTGCGCTCACTTGATCCGTATGGCAATGGCATAAGAATAAAGGCTTCCAAAATTGCTGAGGACTTAGGAATTACTAAACGAGCTGTCAACGCAGCGATAGCAGTTTTAGAAGAAAAAGGTTATATCAACCTAGAAGATATTGACTACTCAGTAAAAGTCTCTGCAAGAGGGTGTTTGTGTGACACTTCCTCAACTATCACAAAATTGGGAAGAGAATTTCCCACTCAGGAAAAAAATTTCCCACCTGAGAACGGAATTTCTCACCTGGGAAGAGAATTTCCCACTCAGGAAAAAAATTTCCCACCTGGGAATGAAATTTCCCACTTGCAGCCTGAAACCCCTGTAAAACAAGAATCTCAGGACTCTAATATTAATAAAACTTATTCAGACTTTATAGACTCTCTCTTAGAAGACGAGAGAGAGTGTTTTTTAGAGTTCGGTAAGAAGAAAGCAGCCCAGTTACCCAAAACGCCTGAACTTCCACTCAAATGGATTGAGAAGAATTTTGACGAATTGCGATCGCAGTGGGAAAAACTTCGAGGTGTGGTTCGCATCTCCAAAAATTGGGAAAGTGACCCCCGCCGTCAGGAGTGGTTAGATAAAATTCGCTCCCTTGGGTTCGCGGCGTTTATTTGTGAAAACGGCAGTTTAGATAAGCAGCGCAAGGAATTTTACGAGTGGGCTAACTCTCACGACTTAATTTGGGGGGATAAGTCATGAAATTACCTGAACTTTCCCCAGAACCAATCCGCGATGAAGACCAGCCGGGATATCAAAAAGAAATTTGGCAACCGTCCTGGCGCTGCTTCTGCTGCGAAGACACGGGAATTGTCAGATCCAGACTGGCGGCTATGGTAATTCGTGGCTATAACTTCGACCGTGATCGCTTGCCGATTTGTCAGGCTCCTGGTTGTAAAGCTGGTTTCAACTGGCTACACCTAGAGGGAAACATAGACATGAGGCTGACGGCGGCAGTTTGTCAAGAATTAGACCGGATCAGCCGCCTTGACTGGCGACAGACCACACAAAAAAAGTTGATCAACCTCAAGGCTATATCTCAAAAAATGGCGATGCCAGGAAGCGGTGAGCGCACAGAGCAAGATAACCGCGAGGTGCAACAGCGCAAGGCGGAAATTGAAGCAATCAGCCATGAGCAATGGATGACTATGAGAAGTACATATTTGGGGGTTGATAAATAATGGATGATTGTCAGTTCAGGTGTACTCGGTTAGGTATGCGATCAAGCGAGGAACGGTTAGATAAATTGTGGTTCTCTGCATCTATACCAGAGAATGTGTATTGTCTAATTCCGCCGCCACAATGGGTATACTTATTTTTACCCTTGAGCTAAAAACTGCTGGCGTAGATATAGCGAAGCTGTCACCAGGGGCAAGATAGACTGAAAACTCTTACTATATATAGGTTTCAGCAATGTTTGAGTAAAATTGACACTCTTGGACAAAACTTAGGTATCCATAGCTACAAAAAGCGGAGTATTTATTAACTTTATTTACAGATTTTACAGCTAGGGCAATGATCATCTTTTGGCGTGAATTGACTAAAACTCTTTGACAGCAAGCTTTGTAGCCCAATCCAGAGACTCCTACCAAACAGTATTATTAATTCTCTTTGGTAGGCGAAAAGCAATTATGGGGTGAGAAGTAGCAGTGCATTCATGCAGAAATTCTAGTTCGATGTCAAAAATGCTTAAGCGTAGATATAGCAATAGTTTCCAGCTATCTTGCCCCTCATGACAGCTTCGCTAGATCCACCCCTACTGAGGGTACAGATTAGGGGATAGGGCGATGGCTTAGTATCCGGGTTTGCCAAGTGCTTTAGAAAGGTTTATTTTGAGGAGGTTTATTAAAAAAAGTAAAATAAGTTACCTAAAACCGTTTTGTATTTACTCATAAAAAACTAGATAACGTCTCTCATGCGGAATTTTATCTACCAAAATAGAACAAAAATACTAAATAGTGTTTTGTGTAATAGTGGTGGACACTTTTTGTTGACTTGTCGGCTTGCGATCGCATGGTGCCACTGTTTTAGTTATCTATGCTATTTTCAATAGGTTACATAATATCACAGAAAATTTTTAATTTCAGGGATATTTTTTTTAATTTTGCGATCGCAACTATAACTTTGTGGATTAGAATGAGATCACTTTAAGGAGGTGTGAAAGTGACACAAGAAAAACCCAAAATTTTAGTAAGGACACGGTTCACTGAAACCAACGAAATCAAATTCCCAGAACTAGCCAAAGCTAACGGAACGACTATGTATCAACTGGTACGTAAGTTCATACATAGCTACTTACAGCAAAACTCCCCAACGGTTTTATGTTAGGGAGTTTTGAGTTTCTATAGTACACCCAGATTTATCGTAGTTTGGCGACCCGATAAATCTGGATCACAAAAACAAATACAAAAATGAAGAATATCATCTCCTGTGATCCAATTTTAGATCACAAATACGAATTTGTCTTAGAAGAATTATCTTATAAGACTATTATAGCGCATCCTTTCAGTATTTTAGTAATTTCTACCAAAAATATTGAAACAGTAGGAGGTGCTGCATAATGGTTGCCCAATTCATTAGCCAACCTCCTACTCCTAAACAGCAGAAATTTAAGAATCTCCAAGAGTTTCAATATTTTATTGCAGATGCCTTTATCCGTGGCAGTGGGATTGATGAGGAATTATTCAATAACTGTGTAGAGTTCCATCAGTCCGTCGAGTGGACTGATGGGATGGACGCAACCACCCCCATACATGATGAGTTGGGGTGGTATTTTACCCGTTTTGGGCATCAGTGCAAAGACCCAATCTATGCAGCATTGCTGAGAAATGAAGACGGGTCGCTGTGGCAAGCTGTAGTTAGCATCTGGGATGAGGAGAAACAAAGACCTTATCGCTATCTAGCGCCCAAAGGGAATGGGGATCGAGCATTTTTCCCCCCTATTCCCCGATCAATCAGAGAGAAGATATCGCAAAGATATGGGGTAGAAGTGCCTCTAGAGGGTAGTTTCTGGGAATGGGTGAAGGATAATCCCGATTTGAATCGCATCCTGACAGAAGGGGGAAAAAAGACCCTAAGTGGTTTGAGTCTGGGATATATTCTCATCGGGTTATACGGCTGCAATTGCGGTAGAGAATGGCTGCTAGATGAGAATGAGCAGAAAGATGAATTAGTATTAATTCCTGATTTACAGTCATTTGCAGAAAGAGATACTAAATGGCTATTAGCTTTAGATCGTGACACCAAGCCCAAAGCCCAAAAATCTGTAGCCGCCGCTAAAAACCGTCTAGCATTGTTACTAGAAGAATATGGATGCTACTCGGTTGATATGAAATGGAAAGCAGAAGATGGTAAGGGTTTAGATGATTTAATTGTTAATTGTGGCAGTGGTGCGTTGGATGCCAGCTACCAAGATGCAGTTAACCGATTAAACAAGCTGATTGGTAAAGGAGATAAGAAGGAAAAAAGGAAGATTCCCCCGGCTGATGTAATCGCTAAGTCCATAGCTGAGGAATATCGAGATAAACTTTCCTTCAATAATGAAATCTCACAATGGATGCGATATGAGGCTGATTACTCCGGTGTGTGGTCTGTAGAGACTTTGGAGTTTATAGAATCATGCGTTTACAAGATTCTTGATTCTAAAAACATCGAAGGGTATAACTCATTCTCCTATATCAGCAATATAGTTAAAATTTTGCGAACCCAATTAATTGAGCGTAAATGGACAGAGAAGTCCTCTAAAGACTTCTTACCATTCCAAAATGGTGTATTAGAAATTAAAACTGGTAAACTCTTACCTCATAGCCCCGGTTATCGTCTCACTTGGCAACTACCAAGGGAATATAACCCTACTGCTACTAATTGGCGTGAGATTCATAAATTTTTAGATCATCTCTCAAGTGGCAATGACGAAATCAAGGATCTACTCCTGTGCTATTGCAACGCAGTTCTTAAGGGACGCTCTGACCTTCAGAAGTTTTTACATCTGATTGGCTTGGGTGGAACTGGTAAAGGTACTTTTGCACGACTGGTAGTCAGTTTGATTGGTGAGGTCAACACACACACAACCACCCTAGAAGATTGGTGTGGTAACAATTTTGAAGGTGCTAACGCTTATCGCAAGCGGTTGGTTTTATTCCCAGATGAGGATACAGCAACCGGTAAACTTGGTAAATTTCTTTCTCTCACTGGAGAGGATTTTATCAGGGCTGAGGAAAAAGGGCGTAAGGCTTTCAGCTTCCGTTATGACGGTATGGTACTAGTTTGCTCAAACCCACCGGTATTTACTGGGGATAATGCGAGTAGAGTCAAACGGCGGGTCATCACAGTTCCCTGTAACAATCCGGTTGCCACCAAGAAGTTGCAAAGTCTAGAGAAAGTATTTGCACCGGAGTTAGCAGCGTTTACCAATTACGTATTATCTCTCACAGATGATCACGTTACGAATGTTCTCAGAGGGTTAGCAGAAATACCAGAATGCACCTTAGAGTTTTGGCTCAACAGAATGAGAGTCGATAGTTTAGCTGATTGGTTAAACGACAAACTAATTTATGACCCCACTGCTTTAACTCCTGTGGGATGCGATCGCAATGAAGGTGCTGACGGATCACCAATTGTCACCCTATTTGGTAACTACTCCACGCATTGTAAAAATTCTGGGAACCAGGGTAAATCCAGTAAGACCTTTTCCCCTGACTTAGTGGAACTGTGCAACTCGGTACTGGGTTGGAATGTCAAGCACAAGACTACCAATACAGGGAAGTTTATCTGCGGCATCAGGTTAAGAGTACCGGGTCAAGATGACCTTATCCCCACTCACGAAGTATTTTTAGAAAGAAAAATCAAAAGTGACGGGTCAGGTGACGGGTCAGGTGATGGGTCAGAAGCCTTGCAGCATAAGGAAAGTGGGGAAAGTGACGAGTCAGTTGCCAGTCTGATTGAAGATCAGAAAAAGAATAATCAATTAGATTTGACCCCACAAACATCCAAACACCCAAACACCCAACTAGGGATAACTGAGCATTGTTCAAAAATCGTTAATATTTCTGCTGATGAACTCCCCCTCAACCCGTCACTAGTGTCACAATCCCCATCTGGACAAGGTTTTGACCCATCACTTGACTCGTCACTTGACTCGTCACTAAATCTAACTGCTAGTGATGTTAATTCTCAGGAGGTACAGGAAGCGATCGCTATGTCCGCCGCAGGTATCGCGCCCCAACTTCAGACCCAAGCACAACCAAAAATTGAAGTTGGGGACAGAATATACTGCTATCCAACTGACCGCCATGCTGAGAACAAATGGAAAGTCCAGGCTACGGTTACAGCTATTGAATATGTAAAAGGGTCTAGCGACTGCGAGTTTTTTAATGGCTGTGAAGTTGAATATTGTGACAAAAAATATGAGAAAAAAACTGCAAAGATAGCAGGAGGATTAGAAGATTGGATTTTGGGATGGGTATGTGAGGGAAAGCAGTGAACGTACCTTAAGACGAGCGTAGCCATCGCTAGATGCCTCATGCACGATTTTGTAATCGAGTCAGGAGGTGACTTCCTGACATTAGGCATCCAAATAGCAGATTGGCATTGAGACATCAACCCGCATTTCTGGGGTTCAGCCTAGAAAGGGAGCAACGCGATTTTGTGAGGGACTGAAACCTGGGACGTATATAGCTTGTTTCAGGATGCGATGGCTACGCCCGCCGCAGGCATCGCAACTAAAAAACATAGATTTGTTGAGAATATAAGGGGGGTAATTGAGAACCAAACCCCGATCTCACTTTTTCGCGTTGCTCCCCCTAGAAATGTCTAAGTTGCAGATTGCCATGCGATCGCTTTCCAGTGAAGCCTTCTGTGCGATACGCTCCGCAGTAAGCGTAGCTATGCCGTAGGCTTTACGGCAAGTGTAGCCATCGCATTCCGGCTCAATACCTGTAGCACTTAATTGTTGCCCATCTCCCCCGAAAAAAATCACTTTCCTTTATGCATCCACCTACACAGTACTTTGTAACTTAGCAATTAACTGTTGACGCTCTTCCTGAGTTAGATGTAGTGCCATCTGTACCAAATCATTTACATCCATATTCAAAGGTAACTTTTGGTTATGCTGCTCAGAAGGAGTAAATAAAAGTTGTGCAATTGCTTGTTCAATTGGTTGACGTTTTTCTAACGAAGTACAACGTTCATACATATTTCTCAAGGTTTCCACTGAATGACCCATCGCATAAGCTAATGAACTTAACTCTGAGTCAGATAAACCAACCTGAAGACCCCAAGTTGCCCAAACATAACGCATCACATGTGGTGAAATCCGTTTTTTAATGAAACGGTGAGAGATGGTTTCAAAGATTTTAGCAAAAGCAGAACCAGTAGCTAGCAATCCGGATCTTGGCACCACAAACACATATCCCCAAGTCCAAATTGCCGACTGATGACTGCTAGGTAGAGAACAATTATCCTTGGGAGAAAATTCCATTCTTCCACTACTTAACCATCTACCTCGACGACCTTTCATCTCTGGTTGCCACCAATCATATATCAGTGTATTTTTATACCCTTGTCCTATCCACCATCCATAGAAGAAACGTTCAATGTAATCGTAGAAACAATGACCATCTTCAAACTTTGGATTAGGGATAATAATTGATTGTTTACCATAAGTTTTTTGAGTTTTATATTTCCTTGTATCTATGATCCAAATCCCTTGTGGATAGTAATGATTTTCATGTTTATACGTAAAGTAAAGGTAGTTATCTACAACCATACCGTTGTGTTTACGTTGTCTTTGATTATCTGGAGGTAAAGGTTGGTATAGTCCATTGGGCGGGATGTCTTGCGGGCGTTCTATTGGACAAGACAGTGCAATTTTTAATTCTCGGTATTCTTCTTGGCGGCGAGCTGGCAAATAAGATAAAAGCGCCCACTTTAAGTAGGTCTGATAGCTGACGGCAACTGACCAGCTAGAACGTAAATCTCCACGCTTATTTCTGGGTCTGCACTCAAAGCGTAAAGGTTCAACAATTTTTTGTTGAATAAATTGTAGCGCTGTTTGTCCCACAGGAACATCAGGCCATCTTTTACTCCAATCGGAAACAGAATGTCCACTATTACGCCATTCTTCTAACTCTGCTAAAATTTTCTGTTGATGATTCTCAATGATGCTAAAAATAGGAATAAGCCGATAATCCGCATCATTTTCAACTTGTTGTACATAGAGAAATTTTGCTAGTGATAAAATGGCACTCATTTTACCCATACGCGTGAATGGACTAACAGAAGAGTTAAAATTCCTTAAAAATTGAAAATAATTGCATATAAGTTGTTCCAGAGATTGTTTATTTTGATTCCATAATTTTTTTTGTGGCAAAGGTGTCAGGTTTTCTAACTGTTCTTCAGAAACTAAAGGAACAATTTTTTCTAAAGTTAATTCATGAATCGGTACATTTTGAAACCGATATAAAAAACCCAAAATCAGCTGAATATTTTTCAGATATTCGTTAGCCGTTGATTCTTCAACAGGCTTAATAATTCTGCCTGGCCATTCGGGTTCTAGAAGATATGAATTAAATTGGTTAAGTTGAACTTGGAGATGAGGCGGTGTCTCTTGAGTTTTTAAAATATATGTGCGATACATAGAGTGACGCTCTGTAAGTTTAAAATCTGCCAGAGCACCATTTTTATTGCGTCTAGAAGGAGTGCATTGTTCTTTCAGTTTGGCAGCACGAGAACCAGGCCACCAAAGCTGCTGTGCTGCCCAAATTAAAAATTGTTCAATGCGATTACCATAAGTATTACGACTAGCCTGAGATACATTATTTTTTTCAAAAGATTCTTGTAGCGCCTGACGCAACTTGAGTAATTTATTAATTGGCAAGGTTTTCATAAAAGTTTGAGCATTTTTTACTTCATCGGCAGTCATCTTGCGTCCTGAATGAGTTCTCTCATAGCCAAACTCACAAATGCAATGATGCAAGAATGCAGTACGTAATTCATTAATTATTCTTTGTGCTTGGTGAGGTTTGCTAACTCTAAGCTCTTCTTCATACATTTCTTGAGCTTCAAATAAATTATTTGGTCCTTCCATAATAAATCTTCTCCTATTTGATTGGTGGAATAATGACAAATTCAGGTATTAATTAAGAGCTAACTAGAATCAATTGTTGCTTTTAGATGATTAGTATTATACATAGTTATTTATTAAGAAAAAGCATTGGTACTATATAATTCACCTTTTTCTACTCCCACAACAGAAAATCTTATATAACACCTGAAAGGCATGATATCAAAGGCTTTTGGCATATTTAATGTTGTATTGAATAATAAATAAATCAAAAAATATAAATAAATTATTGGTCTTAAATAAATCCTAAACATAGATTATTCCTTGTTTATTAAGCATTAATAAATTCTAAATAACGGTTGATTTTTGACTTCCAGAACAATTTAGCTATTATTTAACGGCTAATTACCTATAGGCACTAACATCCAGAAGGAAAAACTGATATTGTAGACTAATCATTTCTATCTTGTATTTGAATAATAAACCTACCTATACGTTCTAAAAACTCACTTCTAGAAATCATATAATTACGGCTAATTTGGTCTATCCCAGCTAAAGCAGTAGGAGTTAAGCTAACAGAAACAATTTTCTTCATCTCATCATATGCTTCTGGTTGACCACGCATCGATTTTAATCCTTTGCGGATAATCTTTTGTGATCGTGGCTCACGTAGCCTATTTTTTTGATTTTTAGCTTTACCAGAATTAGTTTTCGTTTTTCTTGGCATAAATTTCCTCAATTATTTAGGGGATATCGGCGGCTACTCAAATAGCTGTTATTAGCTAGAGGTAGTGATATCTAGGATTGTGATTAATCCCCGCCCAATCCGTTCAATCAATTCGTTGCGAGAAATTCCCCGTTCATGACTTAATTCATCTAATCCATTTACAGCAGTGGGCGTAATACGAATGGACACATATTTTTTGATTTACTCATAATGTTCTGGTTGGCAGCTAAAAAACTTCCGCTCTGGAACTAGCATCTCAGAGCGGAAAATAAATGTCATTTTTTGTGCAGCTTTTTGGTTTTTTTTGGCGATTTCTTTACTTTTCTTTATAAAAACCCTTTTGTTGCTGGGAGTGATTTTTAGCTTTGCCTCGCTTACCCTTTCCACCAACATATAGGGAGTCGTCTGTTTCTAAAGCAGCAAACTGTAGATTGGGATTATTGCGAATGGTTCTGATGCTGCGTCTTTGAATCTTAGTGTATTTCTCGTAGATAAGACTAAACCCACGGTCGTGTCGTGCAATTGTTTCAGCGTGTATTCTAATAGCGTCCTCAGTGGAATTCCAAGTTTGAATTTGATTCGGTTTAAATTGAGCAACAGATTTCAATCGTCGTGAATTCAGAGAATCAAAGTCTTCACGGATTCGTTTTGACATTGCATCACAGGAATAGTGTTTTCCTTTTTGAGAGCTTGTTCCTAATATTCCGGTTGTTTTAAAAGTATTTTCCAATTGCTCAAACTCATAGCTAAACCAAAGTAGAGCAGGTGAAAGAGATGTCATTTCTTTTTTCCACCCCAATAAATCTCGGTTGAAAATTTCTTCGCAGAGATTTAGCAAAGCCCAAGACATTTCTGCATGGGGTTTGTAGTCAAATTCCCAGCTAAAACGTAGCTCTGGCGGATCTGTGGGATGGCTATCATTGGCAGTATTATCAAAGTGAAATATCCACTCTTTGATAGCCCTAAAAGCATCTTGATGAGACTTGACTAATACACCTAAAGTCTCTTTATTTAGCTCAGAGATGAAAATTCTATGCGCTTTGAGAATAAAGCTCGGTAAACATCCAAAAGTTTGAATATAGTCGTTTCGGTCTGGCTTTTCTTTACCCTGAAGATTAAAGTCATGGATTTTTAGCTTATAAATACCTAGTTTAAGTTCTTCTGCCGACGGATAAATTGTTTTTTGGTTCATTTAATTAATACTCTAAATATTTGTTTATGTTGTATGAGATTTTTTCAAAAAATGGAAGGGCAAAAATTTTTGACGAGATTGACTAATACAGCGTTGCGGAAGTAGAGATATCATTTTCACGGGCGCATTACCACCACGACGAGGTGGAAAGTCTTCACAAAAAGTAACATCCTTGACCCAATGCAAACGATTTTCGATTCCCCAATGCCCAATGGTGTCAGCTAAGGGGGCGGGATTATATTGATATTTGCTAGCGTAGCAAAACTTACTAGAGAAGAGTAGAAATCCTGTAATATTGACCTTGTAGCGAAATAATGGTGGGAAAACTTGGCAAGAAAAAGCCTAAAACCAGAGGCAACATCGTTTGAAGTACTCGATTGTGTTCAAAAAAAATGCCCTTCGTGCGGTCAAACAATGTGGAATGAATATAATAATCCTCGACGTATAAGAACGTTAAATGGGGTAGTAGAACTACAGCTAAAAATTCGGCGATGTCAAAATAAGTCATGTCTGCGGTACAAAAAAGCATATCGACCAGAGCTTGAAGGGTCACTCGCTCTACCACAAAACGAATTTGGTTTGGATGTGATTGCTTATATAGGAGCATTACGCTACCAGGAACATAGAAGTGTTCCCCAAATACACACTCATCTCGAATTAAAAGGTATATGTATAAGTCAACGAACGGTCACGCACCTAATTGACAGATATGACGAGTTACTTTCTTTATGGCTAAAAGACCATAAAAGGTTAAAAGCAATAGTTAAAAATCAAGGACGAGTGATATTAGCCATTGATGGGATGCAGCCAGAAATTGGACATGAGGTATTATGGGTAATTCGAGATTGTATATCAGGAGAAATATTACTAGCTAAAACCTTATTATCATCAAGGAATGAAGATTTAGCGGCGTTATTATTAGAAGTAACTAATACTCTGGATGTACCAATTGATGGAGTTGTTAGTGATGGGCAACAATCAATTCGCAAAGCTGTTGGGTTAGCATTACCTAGTATTGCTCATGGTTTATGTCATTATCATTACCTGAAAGAAGCAATTAAACCCATATATGAGGCAGATAGAAATGCAAAAAAGGAATTGAAAAAAAAAGTTAGAGGATTACGAGACATTGAACGTAGTGTTACCAATGAAGATAAGGATTTGGTGACTATTATTGAAGATTATTGCTCGGCAGTCCGTAGTTCTATAACCAATGATGGTCATCCACCATTAGAGGCATCTGGATTAAAGCTACAAGAAAATTTGACGTTGATAGAGCAAAGCTTAGAACGGATGGAAAAAAAAGTGCTTTACCACCACATGCAGTTAACCTAAAACACCTTTTAGGCAAGGGATTATCTGCGACTGCATCTTTATTTTTACCTGTTAGGGTTGCATATGAGTGGGTTGATAAAGCTAGTAATATTCTCAACAATAAAATAGCTCTTGATGCTGCTGGAGTCAAACAAAGTTATCAGCAACTGTTAACAGAAATGTCCCAACAAAAGCAGAAAGCTGGTACACTTAGTACCGCCATCGATAACTTTATAAAAACCACGCATAACTACTGGTCTGGACTTTTTCATTGTTACGAAATTGAAGATTTCCCCCGAACTAATAATGACGCGCGAACATGCTTTTGGTATGCTACGTCATCATCAACGTCGCTGTACCGGTCGTAAGGTTGCCCCTTCATCCCTTGTTATTCGTGGCTCTGTCAAACTTGCCTGTGCCATCGCTACTAAACTTCATTCTTTTACCGCATCTGATTTAGCACAAGTTGATATTGATACTTGGCTCGAATTACGCTCTCAATTGCAAAAACACCACAAAGCCAGAATTGAACAGTATCGATTTCGCAGAGATCCCAAGGCTTACTTAGCTAATCTAGAGAGTCGTCTTCTCTAGTAAGTTTTGCCACACTAGGATATTTGTAGTAGCTCACACCGAATCACCGAATGTGGCACATAGTTGGATATAACAAAACATATATATCTTTATAAGTGGTGTGCCATACTCAACAACTTTAATGGTGTTTCAGTAAGCTGATTCCACCTTTTCCTAAATTTGTGTAATTAGTGGGTATATATATTGATGTGGCGCAACGGTATCCCGGCATCGCTCATCCTGGTTAACGCAGCCCTGTGAAAGCTGTGCGTTACACTGCGGAGAACCCCAGGCGTTTTGAGCATTTTGATTGGCAGTGGGAACAGCCTTTTTGATGGGATTTTCATCCATTAATATCATTTCACTGGCTAGCAGGAGATTAGGCTTGAGACTAAAGTATTCAATTACTCGAAACCAACAACATCCGCGCTTCAATTCCTTCCCAGGTTGTGGGGGATACCCGCACAGATGCTTGCTTACATTGGATGAGTAGGTTATTGATGTAGAGATAATTTTTCTGTGCTTCCGCCTCTTTTTTAGATAAATTGATGATGTTGGGGCTGAGTTTAAAAGCTTTGAGTAGCGTTTCTTGAAGGTGTTTAGCGAATGCCCAACGCACCTCCCGTGGCTGTGTATCATCAGGAATTTTAAGTTCCTGCGCTTTCAATTGCTCAATTAGCGCAGTAAAATCGACATTCTTATATCTTGCACCTAACTGGATAAACACTGAATACGTAAAATAAAGGTCAAAA
>NZ_CAWUDM010000129.1:0-14634 GCF_963920855.1 Nostoc sp. CCY0012
TCTCCTATATACCTAGTGATTCGCCCTTTTGGGAAAACTTTTTGGTTTACTGTTACTACCTTTGACCCCACGCTCAATACCCAATGGTGCCAGTGCCGCAGCATAACTATCTTGGAGTTGGGATAACTTGATTCTGCATTCCTTGGCTGGCCCGCCAAACATTTCATTGTGACTCAGGAGTTGACTTTTATCGTTAATAGGAACGATGTATGCGTGAATATGGGGGGTGGCTTCATCTAGGTGTAACTCTGCCCTGACGCACTTATCGCCATAATTTTCAAGAAGCCATATCTTGGAAGTACTAGCAAACTTTTTCATTCGTTGCATATCCCATTCCCCAGCACGTGATGGGTCATGAGGTCGAAAATATTCTGGAGATGCGGAAAGAAACATCTCACTACATAACACTGCATCTTTACGTGGCTTGTGCTTTGTACTGGATTGGATTTTGAGTTTGACAATTTCCTCTAACGGGCGATCTCTGTCCCCAATCAACCGGAGATTCATTTGTTGTGGGTCAGCATTAGCAGTTTCTTGAAGTCTTGCAGTATGGGCTTCACTACCACCTACATGACCAAAAGTTTTCAGCTTCGTTACACGCAAAATTGCTAAACTTGCCATAATTTATTAGTTATATATTTAGTTCAATTTTTATGCCCCAAAGGGCAAATGTATCCTGTATACTAGCAACCCCGAATAGGGGTATATCTCACCCAGGATTTATAGATCCGTAGTAAGTATGCTTCCCCACAAATTCCCCGGACATTCATGTGATAGTTCTAGTACTATCTGCGCTAATACTTAACACAAACGCCTCTCACATAAGTATAGCAAACATATTATTACGAGGGGGAATATGCAGACTTTTAATATGTGGATGACTTCAAAAACCATACTTTAGTATGACTAGAATGCCCCTATCTTAGAAATGCTGTTGCCGGATTAATTTTTACAACAAATTACTATTAAAAATGCCTAAATGACCATTAGCCAAAACCTAGCAAATATAACGTATCTGCAAGGGTTTCAGCCTATTTTATTGTCAATAAACCTGATTTAATGATAATGATTAAGCTGGTTTCAAATATTTTGTAACTAATTGTATTATCAACACCTACAGAATAATTTCTGAACGGTTTTTTGAATTACTTTTGCAGCATAAATGTATTATTGTATTCTCAATAATTTTGAGTTTAATGACAATGGTAATTTAGGATAAAAAGGCTAAAAACTGGTCTACATATATGTTTGACAGCAATTTCTGCGCTTTTTTGATGTGCAAATTAGCAGACATTTTGCACTGAATTGTCATATTTTGGCAATTATTAAGCTGGCTAGAGACAACTATAGGCAGGCTAAAAAGGTGTATGAGTAAGTGTCATTATGCAAAACAGCAGACATATTGCACCAAAATTACTGATTTAGATACAAAATGTCTGCTAGATGTAACCTAGTATTTGATTTGACAATTTCTGTACTGATAAAACATTAAAAGTCTACGTTATTAGTGGGGATTATAGTAAAAATTATTTTAGTTGACAGTTGAATTTTTGGTGAGAGCTAAGTCAATTAAATAAATTAAATGAAAATGGCTAACTAGTAGACATGAATTTACAAATGCGAGTCAGATTTAAGAGATATAATGGCTAAGTATTCTGCAATAGCAGAGTGAAAAATTAATGAGAGATATGGGTGATTCAAAATATAAAGTAGTTTCATTTAGACGACCTAGCGAAAGTTTAGATGGTAAAGTGATTGACTACTTGAGGTTAAATCCTTTGTCTTTGGAAATGGATTATTCAGAGGCAATTACATCTACTCTGAAAAAATGTTGGTTGCCTTTAGCATTATTTTCTTTAGGATTACGTGGAGAAAACTTAAGACAAATAGGGATTTGGGCAATCAGTGAATTAGAAGCACAAATTAGTGTCATCCGACGAATTTGTGGAATTGATGCAGATCCAGTTCAGACTCCGCCAGTGGTCATCAATCAAACGTTTGGGACATCAGGTGACACAGCATCTATCTGGGGAGAGCTTTCAGAGAATCATTCAAATAACAATAGTCAATCCAATGCTCAAGCACATGAGGTTGAGACTGACGATGAGGGTGATGATTGGGATGTAGAGGCAGCATTAATGGGTTTGCCAAAACCTGAAGAATTGAGAGATGCGAATCGAATACTGGGTTCTGGAGATTAGATAGGAGAAATTATGACAGAAAATAAAAATAAATTAAATGATGCCAAAAATGTCAAAAAGCTGGTGTTGACTTGTGATTTAGGTGGGAGTCAGACTAAAGCGATCGCACAAGTATATCCAGATGGAGTACCAATAGTGTTGGCGATGTCACCAGAAGTGGCAGATGTGGGCAAAGGTTCAATTGAGCGATTGAAGCAACAGAATAAATGTTACAAAAGCAATACTGCATGGGTGGGATGGTCAGAAGAATACTATGTATTGGGTGAGTTGGCGAAAAGTATGTTTGCGGGGACGGCGGCACTAAGAGATTTGAAGTATCAATATGCCAAGCCTAAAATTATGGGAATGTTATGGCTGGCATGGAGCAAACTCGATCTCAAATCGACTAGTGAAGTTTTTCTACAACTTTTGTTGCCACCAGGAGAAATCAATGATGGTAAACAGTTAGCAATAGAGTTAGCACAGGTTTTAAAAAAAGGTGTAGAAACCCCGACAGGAAAACTAAAAGGTAAGTTATGTAATTTTGATGTTTCTTCAGAAGGGTCTGGAATTATGGCGTATCGTCGCCGTGGACTTAAAAATGAATATTTCCAGAAAAATATCGGAATGCTGATGTTGGGGTATAGAAACGCTAGCTTTTACTTTTCGGTGCAAGGTAGTCCTGGTAAATCAGAAACCAGCGATTTGGGAATGAGTTGGATGGTACGCCAATTTGTGGAGCGTACAGCAGTAGGGTTATCGAGAGATGATTCGCGTTTGATTAGTGCTTTAATAGCAGCAAATGAGGGGAATTTTCAGGCTTTTCGTCCCTTGTCACGCAAAACTACAGAGCTAGAAAAACAAGCGGATTTGAAATTGTTTGAACAAGTGTTACCAGTTGTGCGTGATGAGTATTGCCGTGGATTATTACGATGGATGCGAAATATGCCATATCTGAATGAGATTTTGATTTGTGGAGGGACGGCAGAGTTTGTTAAGCAAGAATTGACAGAGCATTTTGAGAACGAGGGAATACCCATTGTTTGGAATGGTAATGTGTCAATTCCAGAAAAATTACATACTCTTGGTTTGGGCGATAGAGTAGCAGATGTGTGGACTTCTCACATTAGTCATATCAAAATGTTGGATCAAAATCTTGGCTACGACCGTCAGGGGCGACGTTTAGTGCCAACAAGTAATAATCACCAAGAACCCACGTATCACGGCACACCTCCAGAAGAGGTATGGATTAAGAAGGGTTTCATGCCCATGCACAAAGGAGTTATTTGAAGATTGCAGAGGGACTGGGGAAACCTTCTCCCCATCTTTCCTGCTTTTTATTTAGTGAGGGGAGGGTTGGTTCCGCCTCCTAATATTAAACTGGCTGAAAATCGTGGTTAGAAAAATCAATTATTCGGAAAAGTCTTTGCTCTAAGATAGCATCATCAAACGGATAATTTGGCAAAGAAACAATAGCAAATATAGGAGGAACAAACATCTCTATTTCATGAGGATAATCAACCAGATAAATTTCTCGATACTTATTAGTAGGTGGATTGGTTTCTACTCTCCATGCATGAGGTTTTTGTAAAATATTACTAATGAATTGATTAGAATATTTGACTAATTGATACTCATCCCATAGCTGAGTTAATAGCCCGCGAATTTCTTGTCCATCTTGCCATAACTGAGGAGGTAAATGATTTCTAATCAAATCTAAATCCAATCCTTCGTAATCAGTTAGTGCTTCTTGATAGCTTTGTTCTTGTTCAGTTAGCTGTTGCCAATAAAATTGATGTTGAGTATTATAAAAATCTTGATTGTGTGTGCCATTAATTTGATGATTAATATCTAAAACTTGTTGAAATGATTGGATATTGTCTTTGACGGCTTGGTTAATGTCTGAGATATGCCAAGCTAGTCGATTATCATGATGAATGAGAATTAATTTTAACCAATCAAGCCAAGATGTAGGATTCATTCCATGTAATTGCAAAATTTGATTGCCACCAGTATGTTTATCAAATGATGATACATGTAGACCGTCTTGAAGAAGTATCCAAAAAGCAAAATCTATAGAGCTTGAAGAACCAATGCGAACATGACCAGTGCCGGAAGTATTAGTTGAAATGTTCATTTTTAGGAAAAATTATAAAAAATATAAGAGATAGCCGATGCTCTCTCTTATAATCTAGGATATCTTAATCACATTGGACGACTAAAGGTTTTTGTAAATAATATCGATAAACCCCTGAAAAACTTATATGATAGGCTTCACCTGAAATATTGATTGTTTGTTTCAGCCCATCAAAGATTTCAGTTGTTTGATAGTTAGTTGTGGGAGAAACTACGCTATAAATATCTCTGAGTACTCCATCAGAAGTTTGAAAATAAAAATGTGTGGCATTGATAGGTTTGTTTGAGTCATTAACAATAACCTGCCAAACAATTTTGGTTTTGTTTCCTCGAATATGTTGGCATTGGACAATTCCTAATGCTCCACCTCTCAATATATCGCGGTTAATGGCAGCATAACTTGGTTGAGGAAGAAACAGAGAAATAATTAGAGCCACTGAAATTTTGTTGAACATGAATGTTTTTGGTGATTGATTGTTCATTCATGTTTCGCATAGCGACTCTCAGTTCTTGTATGCGGTATTATCTTTGAAAGCGGCAATAAGTAAATTTAGCCTAAACTTATGCAAACTCTACAGCTGACAATTCATACAAATCCAACACAACAAATTGCTGTAGACCAACTTCCATTTACAGTTGGTAGTGACCCAGGAAATGATTTGGTGATCACCGACAAAAGTGTAGATAGCTTCCACGCCAGAATTATTTGGAAACAAGACCAATACCTGATAGTTGATTTAGGCAGCAGTAGTGGGACTCGTATTGGTAGCGTACAGGTTAAACCTCACCAATCCCAGGCGTTGACAAATGGGAGTTTAGTACAAGTTGGCTCTATCATCATTGAAGTAAAAATCAGTATTCCTCCAACGTTCAGAACACAAATTTTCCCCCCAGCAGCCAAAACCCAGTTACTCAATAAGCAGCAGGAAAGTCCAACTGTACAAAAATTCCGCTTAGATGCCATTAATTTGTACAAATCCACCAGCCCGTTTTTTGGCAATACTTTAATCAACAGGATTTCTGTATCGTTTCTGCCCAGAGAATTTATCGTAATTGCAGGGGTCAGTGGTGGTGGAAAGTCTACTCTAATGGATGCACTGAATGGTCAACGCCGTGCCAATAGTGGGAAGGTTCTGGTGAATGGGGTTAACTTGTACCAACATTTTCCAGCTTTCAAACACAGCATTGGTTACGTCCCACAAGATGATATTGTTCACGCGGAATTGTCTGTTAGAGAGGCACTTAACTATGCAGCACAATTAAGATTACCCAATGCTACACCAGACCAGAGACAACAGCGTATCCAAGATGTCCTGGAAAAATTACAACTCACCCAGCGCAAACACGTTTCTATTAAACGATTGAGTGGTGGACAGCGCAAACGAGTCAGCATTGGTGTCGAGCTAATCACCAAGCCCAGCTTGTTTTTCCTTGATGAAGCAACGTCAGGACTTGATCCTGGTACTGAACTGCAAATTATGGAACTGCTCAGAGAGTTAGCTAACAATGGCAGTACAGTTATACTAATCACTCATGCCACTAAGAATGTAGCAATCGCTGACTTTGTAGTGTTTCTTGCCAAGGGTGGACGGCTGGCTTACTTTGGCCCACCTAAGATGGCGTTTGATTATTTTAAAGTTCCAGATTTTGACACCATATATAACAAAGTCGAACGGCAGTTATCACCAGAAAAATGGGAAGAACTGTTTAAGGGGTCTGGATTTTACAAAAGATTTGTGAGCGAGCGCCAAAAATCAATCCCCCAAACCAAAGTTACACCAGTAACACCCCGAACAAACTACTGGCAACAATGGTGGGTATTGTGTCGCCGTAATCTAACTATCTTGGTTAAAAACAGAATCAGTTTGGCATTAATGCTCACAGGAGCGCCGATACTGGGAGGATTCAACTTTTTATTGTGGAAGTCTGACTTGTTAGACAACAGAACTGGCAATGCAGGACAAGCAATCACAATGCTATTTGTGACTGTGATTATGGCAGTTATGGCAGGGGCGTTGGCTACTATGCCAGAGATAGCCAAAGAAACTGCAATCTACCGCCGAGAAAGAAGTGCGGGATTAGGGGTGCTGCCTTATCTTGCCTCCAAATTTCACCTGTCAATTTTGCTGGCATTGTACCAGTCGGCTGTACTTTTAGGCTGTATGGTTAGTGCAGTTACTTTTCCTGAAAGTGCTTTGGCTTCGATGTACATCACCCTGTTTCTAGCATCGTTTGGCAGTATGGTACTGGGGTTATTAGTTTCAGCGATCGCACCCAATCAAAGTGTTGCGCCTTTACTAACAATTTTGGTATTAGTGCCGCAGGTAATCTTTGGTGGAGGCATTCTCCCAGTTAACGAATTTCAAGATGCTGGCAAAGTAATCAACCAATTGATGTTAACCAAATACCCGTTTGAGTCTTTGGTAACACTCAGTGGATTGGGTGTAGACGTAGGCAAAGACCCCTGCTGGGAAAAAACTGAACAACAGAGAAAAGGATTGTCAGAACAAGAGACTACAGTTTGTAGTTGTTACGGAAAAAATGTATTCAACCAATGCAAATTCCCTGGTTTGGGAACAATCCAAAGGTCATCATTAATCTGGAATGATGTTTACAAAGCCCGTCAATTGATTGGCAATCTTCACAAAAGTTATGGAGAAATTTTCAGCATCAACATAATGGTAAGTTGGATGCAAATGTGTGTGTTGATTAGTGCAATTGCTATATTATTGTTTCTGTTTCAGTCAGCAAAAGGATGAAAATGAATCAATTCAAAATTAAATACAGCTATTCACAAGAATTTGTTTTTTATCTGCTTGGGGACGTGAATTAATTTAAAGTAGCAACTCAATACTGTAAGCTAAGTATAGCCATGCCCAGCAGAAATTTACAAAATTTAAACTAAACATTGTGTTCAAAATACACAATCTGTTAATCAAGAAGGAGTAAGATTCTGAAATTTATTAATTTTAGGTATAAGCCCCACAATATTTTTTTGGTTTAGTATTTTACAATTAGTGATGATAATCTTCTAAACATTCAAAAAACAATTTTGAATTTTGAATTTTGAATTTTGAATTGTTTTACTCCTACCACAAAATAACTTATGCCTAAAACCTGGATTCTCAAGATAGACAGCTACTTCAATGCCAAACCCAATTGCATTGTTGCGAATGCCTACGTAGATACATTTCCGACAAACTTACCCTTAGAACCCAACATCCGCGAACCCAATAAAAGAAGTTCAACATACAGACAAATTTATGACTCGTTGACGACTCAGCCTGAAAAATTCTTCGAGCGTCACAGTGGAATTGTGCTGTGTGCAAATAAAGTTAAACCGAACAAAAATAAAACCGAACTGGAACTAGAGATACTAGAAGCTTCTGAGGGAGGTAGTGACGGCATCATCAACGGTGGCCATACAGTTTTGGCATTTGAACAAGCCAGAAATTACAAGCTTGATGTCAGTCTTGCCAGAGTGAAAGTTACCATTCATGTGGGTTTGAATGAGGCAGAGGCTAAAGATATTGCGCTGGCTTCTAATACTAGTTCCCCTGTGGATTCTCGCTCTAAAGTCAATGCCAAGGGTGATTACGATTTTATTAAACAGTATTTAGCTAAGTTAGAACGCAAAGAAGATAGAAAATTCCGCATCGCTTACTATCAGAACCAAAGTGGCGCTCCCAGAAATGCCCAATGTAACGTGACTCACCTGTTCAAGTTGATTAACTGCCTGGATAGGAATCGGTATAACCCTGATGGGAATAAAAGAACCAAGCATCCCACAGGTACAAGCACACCTAGTCATATTAGTGATGCTGAAAGGGAAAGATTGACTAAGTTACTTCCTTTACTGACTAACGCGCTGTGGATTGAACAAAGATTGTACGAAATTGTCCAAGAACATATCAGCAACCCCAGAAGGAAAGGAGTAATAGACCTCGCTTCAATTGATACGCGCAAAAACACCCTGCTTCCCGATAGCAAATACTCGTTTGGGTTCGGTGCGCCTACTGATTTAGCATTGCCCATCATTGCATCCTATCGGGTATTCCTAGACGAGAATTACAACTGGATTATCCCCTTCAACGAGTTTGCAGAAAACTTTCTCCAACATCTGTGGGGGAATTATTACCGGAAGTACTTGGTATCAGAGAAATTAGCAGGGAATACAGTGGGTACGAAAATCTGTCGTAATCAAGAAATTTGGGAGAGTTTGTATATCTCCGCCCAAAGTTATCTCAACCAGCATTTAATGAAAATGGTTAACTCTGCAAAAAGCGATTCCTTAGCTTTGACTGGGAGCTAGGGTGTAGGGTGGAATGGCACGCTCGTTAATCGCAAAGCCCTGATATAACTGGCTTTTTGAGTGTGGGGAGTGTGGGAAGAGAGGGGAGAGGGGGAAGATGGAGGGAAGAGGGGGAAGATGGAGGGAAGAGGAGGAGAACGTTCTCCCAACACCTGCCACACCTGCCACACCTGCCACACCCTGCCCTGACGAGGTTTCAGCTTATCTTCGTGCCATTCGGTGTAGGGTGTAGGGGTAAACATTTTGACCTTTGTACTACACCCTTCTTGTTGCCGTTTTTGTTCACACAGGTTAATCACCATGTCTGAATCTGAAAACTTTGATTTTGAACTTGAGCTTCAACTCCAAGCCGAACAACTAGCCCGATTCGCCAGGGAGCAAAAATCCGCAGAAAAAACCGAGTTTTTTAACGACATCTGGCAAGAAGCCGGGGTGAAAGATGTTCGCAAGATGACTGTCCAAGATGCAAGACGCACGTTAGCGATTCTTTCAAACAGTGAAGCATCAATCGAGTTTGTGAAGTCCTTTTACGCTCAAGCAGTGGTCAACGGTATGCCATCCCATGTGTTGAACTTTATCCTGCAAAGCGACACTGATGGCGATGGCCGGACTCTGGGACAGGAAATCTTTGTCGATGGCACAAATCCTTTCCGTGCTGATCAGCCAAAACAAAATCAATACTGTATACAAAAGAGTTACGAATTAGACCTAAAACTATAACCGTATTAACCGAACATACAAAAGTATGATCTCAATATCGTACTTTTGTAGATTGTTTTGGGGAATTGGACAAAGCTATGTTGTTTTCAGCCTTGATTTGGTGAAACAGATGCAGCTTTTGTCACTTGAAAATACCAACTCCAGTTTCAGCGAAACATCGGAATTTCCTGAATGGGACGAGCTAGATTTGTCCACTTCCGAACGCCGCAAAGAACGGATGGAAATTTTGATTTGTCAAAAAGCCCAAAGGGGCGAGGATATCACCCAATGTCTACAAGTTTTGGATTACCTCAAAAGAAGAACTGGTGAAAACAAACTGTACGATATCCTCACCCAACAAGCTAAAGAAAGATCCATATTCCACTCATTGCAACGGGTTTGTATCACTTCCTTTGCACTCTTGGGGATGATTGCGTTCTGTCATGGGGTACTATCCCGGACTGAAGCTCGGCACTCAGCCGGGTACGATGTTTTGCTAGAACGCAATCTACAGCAGAGCGATGGTATCGCACCCACCGGAAGTAGCAAGCCAGACGGCACATCTAATAATTACCGCACTGATAACGAACGCAACGCTCCAATTCAAAATTAAAAATTAAAAATTCAAAATTAAAGAGATTAATGGGGGCTTGTACCCAGAATTGATTAATTTTAAATTATTCTTGTTCTTCAATTTTGCATTTTGCATTTTGCATTTTGAATTGTTTTGAATTATCTACCAATATGTGGTGTCTTTATCAAACGGCAGACTGTCAGCGTCCTCAAAATTCCGCAAATCTTGCTGCATCTGCTTCAGCCGTTGCCCGTATGTTTTGTGGGAGGCAATTCTGCCGCGCATTTGCCATGCACCAAAGTTGATGCCTTGTTCCGCGTGTTTAGCAGATACCGCATTGTAATTATCAACTTCGATTTTCTTGCGGCGTTCCATTTCTGACAACCAGTTCTCACTGATGCCCTTCTGTAAAGCTTCTTCTACATATTCAGGCTTGAGTGAACCATCTTGATTAAACTGCTTTTTCTCTTCCTCTGTGAAGAAATCGTAAGCAGTGTAATTAACCCATTCTTCTGGGTCAGTTTCATCTAAATGTTTCCACTCGTCATACTCTTGTTTTGCTCTACGAGCATAACTATCAATTGCTCCTTCATTCATTCCACTAGATAACATTTCTTCTCTAGCTTCCTGTTTTAATGTGCCATCAGGTAAAAATTCTTTCTTGTTCATGTTAATCCAACGCTTAATTCTTGACATATCAAACCTCCAAAAAATTACAAATTACTGAAAAATTATGACATTAGAATTTAAACACTTCGATACTAGACTAAATCAATGGATTCATACAGATGGAGATAACCAGAATACTGAATCAATTTTAGCTGAACAGTTAGATGATACACTACTAGAATCTTTCTTTCCAGGTAAAGAGTTTTCATTTGGACATATTGATGAATATAGTAAACCAGAAGATTTACGAAATCATCCAGATGGTCATATTCTGTTGCTATCTTCAAAAACTAGATTACTTTACGGCCCATCAGAATGTTTGGAAGAAATTGAAAAACTTTGCCCAGACCGTAAAGACAGAGGTGCTTACGGTTCAATTTTTTTAGGTTCTTGTAAAAACTCAATCAGTGAACAGCTAAATATTCTGATAGTAGATGATAGCAATGGCGAAAATGGAGGAATAATTAAAAATGAAGATGCGTGGAAACTGGTAGGAGATTGCTACGGACAAATTTCTACTGAGTTATATGATAAATTAACCAAAAGAGAAGAACAAGAAGATAAAAGCTATCGGGTACTTCAACACCGTTTTGGCTGGAAAGATAACGATGGAGAAGATACTAAGTATCGCTTTGGTAAAGGTACATTACGTCCATATAAACTGGATAGAATAAAATATGCTAATCCCAGCAATGAACCCAAGATTGACTTAATTATCCCCCTATCCAGCTTTAAAGGCACTGATAAAGATAACCCTGCTGGACCAAGTAAGCCACAAATCAAACCGGGACTATACCAGCAAAATATTTGGTTGGGTGAAAAAGCACAATCCGAAAAGGGTAAAACTGCCATATCTCAATTATTGGCATCATTCCCCCAAGGGATTAAGGACTTTGCAGAGGAACTAGAAACACAAGCACAAAAGCTGGCAGAAGTTCAAGATGACCCCAGGAAAGTAGCTCAACTTTACTGTGAGAAGTATGAGAAACGCAAAGTTTTTACTGAACAACAGAAAGCATCCATAGAGCAAGAAGTAACTACGCCAGAGATTAAAGAAACACTTGCCAAACAGCTAGACGTATTTAGCCATGATGATAATGAGTTAGATGATGAAAATGAAACTAAGCAAGATGATTCATTGATATATAAAATCATTAAATCAGATTTACTAGGACATAATCAACTGATAGAAACTGAGAAAATAAAACAAGAGTTACAAAGGTTCATTCAAAGCGAGTGGCGGGATATTGCTGTTGGCAAGACGTTAACTTTTGACCGAGGAATGATTATCCCATCCAAGGAATTGAAGAATGGTGAGATTTGTGTGCCTTGGATAGATGAACATGAAAAAATCCTTAACTTTCGTTCTCCCTTCCTTAATTCCAATGGGCTTTGTGTCTCTGTTAATAAATATGTTGAAGACCGTTTAGCTCCAGACGGTACAGATTTACAAGGAATCATCGTAGTTAATGATGAAGACCACAAACGGATACAAGCAAGACTGGAAGCGAATGAAGTAGCACCAGCCGAAACTGAGTCAGAGCGTCAGGCTAGAGATTTTGATGGCGACTGCATTGGGGTGGAAGTTGCCAGTAAATATCCCAACTTTACAGCAGAAGCCGAGTACAGGAACCAAGTAGAAAACGCATACTCTCCCACAGTCAAGCTAAAAAAGCAATCATTCTACAGGGAGGACGGAACACAACCACCTTTTGAAGAAATTGCCATCCACATGAGCGACAGCATCAGCGTGGGGATTATCAATAACCAAGTTACTGCATTAGAAGCATTAGAGTCAGAAATTGAAGTCTTAAATACTTATGGAACACTTGAGCAAAAATCACAATATTTAGACCAAGTTTCCAGTCATTACCAAAGTTTATTTGAACAAGAAGGTTATGATAAACCCAAGCCAATTAGGGCAGAATACAAGCCCTATATGCAACAGTTTGTAACTCTATCTGAAAATCCCCATAGAACACCAGAGATTATACAACAGGCGATGGACGTAAATCGCCAAATGTATCGTCAGCTAATTGAGGAAGGCTGTTACCAAAATCAAATAGCCGTGGATTTATTTAAAAGTGCCAAAAAACCTGAAATGGATTTAGTCAGGGAGAACCAACGCTATTTGTATAGAGATGTTAACTATATCAAAGATAAGAAATCGAAAACAGCATATCTTAATCAAGGCATTACTCCCAAAGGCTATTCACCAGTAGAGTTATTAATCAGCCAAACCAACAAATATTTTCAGCAATCTCAACTTGAATCACGCCCTATAGTTCAGTTTCAAGATTTATTTAAGGGAGTAGAATTTACCCCACAACAAAGATTCTCTGCCATTCTTGCCAAGCAGGAATTTGACCAGAAATTCAATGCAGCAGTAGCAATGGAGCGACGGCGAGAGACTGAAAAAGGGCCATGTGCCATCATCCAAACAACCCACGGAGCGCAACTGGAAATCACAAACTTGACTCGTTATGGTCATCCTGGTATTTGGAATGGGCAAAGATTGAATATTGAGCTTAAAGAAATTTCCGAGCAGTACCGTAGTCGGGAACGCCCTCATAAATTATTAGCAATGGCTCAAATTGATGGGGAGATGGAAGATGGCAAACCCAAATACCGTAAACTGGGGACAGTTAGCCAACAGTCAGTAGCGGGTTACAATCTAAAACCGGGGATGATCACCGCTGGGGCTTTTCTCAAAGAAATCAAACCGGAAATGAGCCGGGGGCAAACCTCGTTACTGTTCCAGCAAGCGTACCAAAGTGCAGAAGCATTCCGCGCTTCCATCCCAGAATCTGAGAGATTATCGGCGGCTGCTGCTGCTTGGAGTATTTCGGCTACTAGACAAGATGAAGTTGAACAAAAGCAAGACGTTCAAAAGAAAGTATCCAATTTCGCTTTTGCTGCATTCCCAAATGAAATAGTGTCCCGGCTGGGGGAACTGCAATTCACAGACATGAAATTGGTGACGCTGGACAATGAGGCGAATAATTTCAAAGGTAAAGTTTGGAACCCAGATGAGAAATATCCTGTTGAAATCAAAGGTTCTCATCACCCCCAGGATCATGAACGTCATGGTTCTCGATTAGTCTTTGTGCAAGACAATGAAGGTGAATATAAAGAATTTGCCATGCTGGAACCAAGGACAGGACAGTTACCCATTGGCACAAAAGCTCAAGCCAACATAGTACCAGGGGAAACATATACAGCTACAGGTACTATTGCAGTAGAAGGGAAAGCTCCAATTGAGTTCACCATCAGAGAAATCAGCAAATTCTCATATTCTGGTCAAGAATTTCATGCCCAATCAGCTAACTTGGCAATTGGTACTGTCCCGGTTCCTAATCAAGCCGTGAAAATCCAACTTGATGGCAAAACGCTGGGAGAATTAGATGCTGATTCAGTCAAGCAACTTGACCAAATTAACTACCTGAAAAATGGCAATCCACTCAATTTAAAATTCACGCCTATTACTGATGGTAATAAGGTTACATCTTTAGTTGGTGAATCCCAGCAAGGGAATTTGTTAAAAATTAACAAAGTTGATGTGTATGACTTTCAGAAAGAATCATTTGGTAGTAACGACTATCGAAAAGTCACTTTAGAAATTCCCCAATCAAAAACTAGAGATGCAGTATTTCTGGATGGCAAACCATTAGGAGTGCTGCATTTCAAGAAGGACAAGGAAGCACTCAAAGAATTGGGAGTGTTGCAATTTGGTAAACTGACTGAAGTGCCAGCTACCCTGCAAAGTAATTTCAGTCATACCTTCGTTAAACTTGACCCCAACACAGTTGAATATCCGCAAACTTGGATTAAGGAAAAACAAGTATCTCCATCTCCAGATAAAGAGGTAGTGACACCGCAACAGGAAATGATTGATAAAAGTGCGCCGTTATTGCATCAGATTAAAGAACGCCCCACTTTCTTGTTTTTTGTTCCTGAAGATAGGATGCTAGGAATCATGGGCATGGCTGTAGATAATCATAAGGTTGAAACCTTAGTGGTGCAGAAAACTTTTTGGAGTCTCAAGTTGAAAAAACAGTAACACG
>NZ_CAWUDM010000130.1:0-14613 GCF_963920855.1 Nostoc sp. CCY0012
GTGGGGAGTGGGGAGTGGGGAGTGGGGAGAAGAAGCAGGGGGGCAGGGAGCAGGGGGGAAAGACTACTAGCTATGACCAACATTTTCCCTATTGCCTTGTCCCCTTGTCTCCTTGTCCCCTTGTCTCCTTGTCCCCTTGTCCCCTTGTCCCCTTGCCCTAGCTACCTGGTTGCTGGGGTAATTGAGCTGTTTGCATAGCTTCTAATAACTGACTGAGGGCAACCTGTAATTGCACGCCTGAGTCCACAGCAACCCAACCTTCTGGTTTGAGATGCCGGACTTCAAAGTGCAGGTGAGGCCCTGTGGAGTTACCGGTGCTGCCTACTCGCCCAATGACGGTTCCTTGTTCTACCACCTGGCCGGGTTGAACAAATAGTTCTGTCATGTGAGCATAAAGGGTTTGTTGAGCGGAATCATGGTTGACAATTACGGTTAAACCATAACCACCTAACCAACCGGCGGTGTTGACTTGACCTCTAGCCGCTGCTACTACTGGTGTACCCATAGGCGCAGCTAAGTCTGTACCGGCGTGGAAACGGCGATCGCCTGTGATGGGATGAGTCCGCCAACCAAATACAGAACTAATGCGGGCAGGTATGGAAAGGGGAAACATCATTCCCCCATCACCACGATAGGCGAGTGTCCCGGTGAAGGGAATTTGGGGTAATACTGATGCTAGGGGAAAATCATAAGCCACTGTGCTGACACGAGGTGCAACATTACCTGCTGCCATTGGTGGGGGTAGAGTTTCACCACTTGGTGCGATGGGCGATGCATTCGCGGTTGTCGTGGCAAAATCGCTAGGATTCGGGATAAAGCGATTAGGACTAGGACGGGATGCCGTCTTGGTGGCGCTACTAGCAGCAGTCTGCTGAGGACGCCATGTGTTGTTGTTACTGGTGGTGTTGTTTCTCGGAGTGTTGTTGCCAGTAGTGGCTACCTGACGAACTTGTGGAACGTTTGCCACCTGAGCATTCTGACTAGATTTAAGCCAGTTGGGTGCTGTTTGATTACCAGAATTAGCTACTGGCTGATTAGGTTGCTTTGGTACTTGGGCGCAATTATTGCCTGATACACTCTGCCCAGATGGTAAAACGGTTTGACAACCACTGGAGCGTTCTGTCAATACTACAGAGCTAGGAGCCTGATAGGTAGCGGCAGTGTTGCTGTTGTAACGGGTAGGGTCAATATAAGCGTTATTATAATCCCTGGTTTTCCCTGCCGTTGTGCTGTTTGAGTTGTTGGCTGGTTGGGCAACTTCTGGCAGTTTTTCTGGCAAGGTGCGAGGTGCAGTAGGTTTCGCTACTTCAGTTTTAGGTTGTTCCTGGCTAGCACTGGGATTGCTTCTAGGCTGTGAAATTTCTACTTGGGGTTTAGCTTGGCTAGCACTGGGATTGGGTTTGGGTTGTGAAACCTCTACTTGGGGTTTAGCTTGGCTAGCACTGGGATTGCTTCTAGGTTGCGAAATTTCTACTTGGGGTTTAGCCTGACTAGCACTAGGATTGCTTCTGGGCTGTGAAACCTCTACTTGGGGTTTAGCCTGACTAGCTGGCTGTTGTGTTGGGAAAGCCGCTGGTTTTCGTAGTTTTTGTATGAGTTCAGCTTGGCTGTTATTAACCTGGGGTTGTGGTCGAGATGGTGCTGAAGAAACGGTATCTTTTTTTACGGGATTTGGTATAACGACTGCTGGTTGGGAACTTTCAACAGTGGGAACAATATTATCTATTGATGTTTCTGCATGAACAATTGCTAAATTACCAAAGAAGCTGATGCTACTTAGCACAAAAAAACTCTGTGCTGGTAGTGTAGATGCATAGATATGCAGTAGCTTCCCGTAAATATTGATTTTTGAGGAGTTGTGTAAGTTGTGATGGGCAGATTTATGGCGCTGCGTCATTGTTTCTCTCAGTTGTTTTAAATTAGCCTAAAGAGATGATGTCAGTGGTTTGTCTTGCCCAAAGAGCGAAATTTTAACAAACCTAATATGAAACAGAAGATTCACGGTAACCCAAACTGATTGTACCGGGTTCAACATAAAGTTCTGGTATTTTTATGTCATTTGTATCATGAGTTTCCAAAGATACACGTAGATTTCCCTGAGAAGTTATGCCCACCACAGTGCCTAAAAGATTATTGATGTATACCTTATCACCCATATTTGTCAATAAATCTAAATATCGAGACAAGAGTACACTTACTCCTTCTTGGCAAAGACACTCTATCCCGGATTGTATTCCCAGTAAAACTGTGGAAGTGAGCATTTCCAGACAAGAGATGAGCTTAGTAGGCTGGGAAGCTTGCCAGGTTTCTAAGTTGATGCCGGTATCGGGAACTGGGTTAGCCCAGTTAATACCAACGCCAATCACTGCTTGTATGATCTGTCCATTATGGACTTTTGTTTCCGTCAAAATGCCGCCTAACTTGCGACCATGCAACACTAAGTCATTGGGCCATTTAATGCCCACGCTTACGCCGCACTGACGCAATTGAGCTGCTATTCCCCAAGCACTAGCTAAGGTGAGCTGGTAACTATCCATTGCTTCTAGTTTAGGAAAAATACCCATCGAAAGGTATAGTCCTCCAGTGTGAGAAATCCACTGACGACCCCATTGTCCTCTACCGGCAGTTTGCTGAGTCGCAATAACTAGAGGATTTGCATCAGTTCCTTGTTTTAGCAAATCCCAAAGAATCTGATTAGTAGAGGAAACACTTTCAAAAATATGTAAGGAAAATGGTAAAGAGGTATACCTAAGCCCTGCTTTTAGGGCAGTTTCCAAGAGTTGCCGATCAAATCCCACAGCAGTTAACCGAAATCCCGTTGTTCAAGTTAGCATTAATTGATTGATTTTGATTTCTGTTTAGGTTTGGTTCAAGATGCACACTTGGCACTGGCACGATTGGCAAGGACTACCCTATCTTACTTGTAGTCTGCTAAAAGATTGGCATCACGGCTTCTTTACTCAGCAGTTTTGGCCGCGATCGCCTGAAGATTTGACAAATGTGCTGCACCCAGAGGCATCAGTTTATCGCTTGAAACAAGTACATGGCAATATAATTCTGACGCCACAAGAAATTCACAGCCAGACTAGTGAAGACGATTCTGACTTAGCTGCGGCAGATGGTTTAATTAGTGAACAGCCTTTACAAGCGGTGTGGGTGGCTAGTGCAGACTGTACACCTGTACTCATTGGTGATGCCAAAACTGGAAGAGTAGCTGCACTGCACGCGGGTTGGCGGGGTACAGCCGCGAAGATTGTCCCTGGTGCGATCGCTCGACTGCGAGAACAAGGAAGCAAATTAGATGATTTACGAATTGTGATGGGCCCAGCGATCGCAGGTGAGGTGTATCAAGTTTCTGTGGAGGTGGCGGCGGAAATTGGTGCTAGCATTACACCCCATGAGGAGGAACAAAAGATTGTGGATGCTTTGCATGAGTTACCAAATTCACCTTTATTAAAAGACCCCGATCCAGGTAAAGTTCGGTTAGATGTGCGGCGGGTAAATATTTTACAACTGGAAAGTTTAGGTATTAGTAGCGAACAAATAGCGATCGCTCCTTATTGCACTTACCAAACTCCAGAACATTTCTTTTCTTATCGTCGAGAAAAACAGAAAAAAGTCCAATGGTCAGGAATTGTTAGCTTGCCTTAAGCTACAACTATAACCCCTCAGACTTTAAGTCTGGGGTGATACGAATGAATAGGCAATGAGGTAGCGTCTACCGCCAGGAGAAGTTAGTTTTTAAACCGTACTGCGGACAAAAATATTTGTATCCCAGGGTACGTTAAAAGCTCAACACCACTTAACGGCAGTTGCTACAAATGGGCATAGCTGGACACCAGTGTCGGTGGCCTGCTTTTTTATTACCTATTGCCTTTCATCGTTATGTGAAATTCCCCACCATCTATGCTGCGGGTTAGTTTATGCAGGAATTATTTGAGCAACTAGTGAACGTTTATCCAGTGATTGGACTTTGCCTACTTGGCTGAGGGCAGTTGCAATGCGCTCTAACAATTCTCCAGCCTGTTCTCGATACTGATTTTCTCGCCCTCGTAACCGAATGGCAAACTTAACTGAATCGCCTTTATTCAACCACCCAATAGCTTGCTCGATACGTAAGTTGTAATCAGCCACACCAATGTTGGGACGTAGCCGGACTTCTTTTACCGTCGGTCTAGCACTCTGCCCTTGACGCTTTTTCTTTTGGTACTGAAGCTTACCATAGTTAAGAATCTTTGCTATTGGAGCGTCTTTACCTTCGGATACTACAACTAAGTCAAGCTCCAGGTTCTCGGCTAACTGTAAAGCCTCATGGGTATCGATCAAACCACGATTATTATTTTCATGGTCAATCAAGAATACTTGGGGTGACTTGATTTGCGAGTTAATTAATTGCTTTTGGATTACGATAATGGTTTCCTCCCAATTGTTCAACACTTTGTGTGTGTAATTATATCGTAACCTAATCTGTCGTCCAACCCTATTCGCAAAACCCGCCCCTTCAAAGTCCCCTGCTGCATTTGGAACCATTTGCAGCTAATCTGTAGTGTGAAAACAGGGTAAGCGCCAATTAACGTCGTTTTTAATAACTAGGCAAAGTAATATACCCTCACGTCTAAATAATGGGATGAAGGTATATTACTGAATTTTATGTAAGAATATAAGGTACGGTGCTATTGCTTATTTAAGATATCTCCTCTAGCAACGCCAGTACCAACCCAAATAGGTTTATTTAAAACGTCGGTTGCGTCTAGCTGATACCGCCTTGCGTTTGCGCTTTTCCAACGGGGTTTCAAAATGCCGATGGTACTTCACGTCAGCCAAAATACCAGCCTTAGATACCTGGCGTTTAAAGCGACGCAAAGCTGAATCTATACCTTCATTTTCGCCTAGAAGCACTTGGGTCATTCTTCCTGTTTCCTCAAAATCAATAGTTTCCATTGTAATAGTAGCCTCACAGTTAGCAAAACACCTCCAGGATGAAACCAGAATAAGAGGCGATTCATTGCTTTAAGGCAGTTTATTTGTACTTCTGTTGAGCGCAGTGAACACTTAGCTGTAAATTTATGCTAGTGCCTGAATGCACTCTCAGCACAGTACGGAGGATGGGGCAATTATATCTTAACTTTTATTGCCTGTACTACAGTCTCAAGTGGCTTCAGTCAACTGTAGTTGCCACCAAAGAATGTCTAGGCTGAACCGTGTATTATGGAATATAGCCAAGAAAAACGTGGCTTTTTATACAATTTTTGCCAAGAAATTTTGTCACGTTGTCTATATTAAAAGTTGATTCTGCCCTCATTTAATAATTTATATCCAGATATTAATGCGGCAAAACCAAGCAATAAATTCCACAAGCTAGTGGAGCGGAAAATTACGCCTCCGCTTAAGAAAACTAGAGCTATACCTATCACTAATAAAATCCATCCGAGATTACTAGTTTCTTTACGGAAAAATAATAGTGTAAACACTCCTGCCATAATTGCTAAAACTGAAATGGTAGCAGGTAATCTGCGGGAAAAAATTGAGTAGTAACCGCTAACAAATATGATATTTTGAGTAAAAAAGTAAATGCCTGCAAAAAGTAGGATTACACCTAGAAGTTTGATGACTAGCCTGCCCATAATTTTTTAGTTTTTACTGGCTGAAGCGAAATTTAAAAAATATTATACTTAATTTTTGAAAAATATACGGTATTTTGTGGAAAATTTATCTTAAAAATAGAACTCCTTTTAAGTTGGGAAATATACCTATGGTGCGCTTTTCACAGAATATTGAGGTTTTGGTGGACAAGGACTAATCTACATTACCGCAATTCTGCACGTATCATGAAGCATGAATATACTTAACCTTAAGCGAGTATATCCACTGAGTAATGGTTTTTTGAAATGACTGATCTTACTCAGGACTTAAGACTAGAGAAAGAGCTAGTTGATAGAGTTCACGCCGGGGAACAGAAGTGATTTTTGCTAATTGACGGCTAGCTTGCGATCGCGATATTCCTTGACTCATGAGTTGTAGTAATTCGGCTTTCAGTTGTGCCTCCGAAAGTTGGAGTTGGCTGGCGGGAGTTCCGGCCACAACTAGGGTATATTCGCCTTGGGGTTCACGTTGATTGTAATGAGCGATCGCCTCGGCAATGCTTCCCCGCCAAAATTCTTCGTACAATTTAGTTAACTCCCGTGCCATGACTATTTGGCGATCGCTTCCCCAAACTGTGGCTAAGTCTTGTAAACTATCTCGCAAGCGGTGCGGGGATTCATAGAAAATTAAAGTGCGAGATTCTGTCTCCAGCGATTCTAAGTATTCTCGCCGTTTTTGTCCTTTGGCTGGGAGAAAGCCTTCAAATACAAACTTGTCGGTGGGTAAACCTGCTGCACTTAAGGCTGTAACTGCGGCACTCGCCCCAGGAATGGGAACTACTCTGATTCCTGCTGCAATACAAGCTATCACTAATTCATAACCAGGATCAGAGATTCCCGGCATTCCCGCATCACTCACCAAAGCGATGGACTGGCCGTTCCCCATATGTTCTAATAATTCTGGGATGCGGCTAGTGCGATTGTGTTCGTGGTAACTTATCTGGGGTGTTTTGATTTGAAAATGTTGTAACAGTTTCCCTGTGTGGCGGGTGTCTTCTGCGGCAATGAGATTTACAGTTTGTAAAATTCGCACTGCCCGAAAGGTCATATCTTCCAGGTTGCCAATGGGTGTACCGACAACGTAAAGTGTTCCTGGTTGAGGATCAGTCTGCATGAGTGAGAAAATCAGCGCTCTTAACGGGTTAATAATGATCATACCTTCGCCAAAACGCCCTCACTCTAGAAGAGTAGGGCTGTACAAACAAAGACTGACTCCACAGCTTGTAATAGGTGGGCTTTGCTTATGTAGCCCCAGACTTCCAGTAGGGCTTTTGAGAAATTGGCGGAGGTATTATCATGACTAATCTCAAATCTCCGCGTGGATTGTTTGTGGGTTTAGTCACCTTAGATTTGATTTACCTTGCTGATTCTGCCCCTAGGAATAATCAGAAGATTGTCGCTGCTGACTATACTTTAGCAGCAGGTGGGCCAGCAACAAATGCGGCTGTAACTTTCAGTCATTTAGGTAATCAAGCGCAAGTTTTAGGTGTGCTGGGTTCTCACCCAATGACACAACTAATTCGGGGAGATTTGACAAATTACCAAGTTGCCATAGCTGATTTGGCTCCTAATATGAGTACAGCACCGCCTGTATCTTCGATTATTATCACCCAAGCTACGGGTGAACGGGCTATAGTGTCGATGAATGCTGTCAAAACTCAAGCTAGTAGTACATCTATCCCGGCGAATATTTTAGAAAATACCGAAATCCTCTTGATTGATGGACATCAAATGGCAGTTAGCCGTAGTCTAGCCGCAACCGCCAAAGCCCAAAATATCCCCATTGTGATTGATGGTGGCAGCTGGAAACCAGGTTTTGCAGAAATTTTGCCGTTTGTCGATTATGCTATTTGTTCGGCTAATTTTTATCCTCCCAATTGCCACACCCAAGCAGACGTGTTTGCTTACTTAAGTGCATTTGACATTCCCCACATTGCCATTACCCACGGAGAAAAACCTATTGAATATTTAAGTTCCACAAAAACTGGCAGTGTAAGTGTACCGGAGATTACGGCAGTTGATACACTGGGTGCTGGTGATATTTTTCACGGTGCTTTGTGCCATTACATTTTACAGGGAAGTTTTACAGATGCTCTGGCACAAGCAGCCAACATTGCTGCTGAGTCATGTCGATGTTTTGGTACACGTCGCTGGATAGAAGGGTGAATAGATGAAAGACTTACAAGAAATATTAGCGATCGCCCGTGAAGTAGGTTGGGGTGCATCAGATATACTGCGATCGTACTACCACGGCACTGCAAAAGACCCTGATTTAGCTGTGCAATATAAACAGAATGAACCTGTGACTGTTGCAGATATAGCTGTTAGCCAATACATTTTAGAAAAGTTACAAGCCGCTTTAGGGCATGAAGAATTTGCCTATATCAGTGAAGAAACCTATCAATCACAACTCAGTAGAGAAACTGCCAAGTGGGTGTGGATTATTGACCCTTTAGATGGTACGCGAGATTTTATCGAAAAAACCGGGGAATATGCCATTCACATCGCTTTAGTCAAAGAAACACGCCCAGTTTTAGCCGTAGTCGCAGTACCAGAGGCAGAAAAATTATACTTTGCCACTATAGGCGGCGGTACATTTGTCGAAACCCATGATGGATGTGTCCCCATACAACTATCTTCAACTAAACGCATTGAAGATTTAATCGTCGTTGCTAGTCGTTCTCACCGCAATGAATCTTTAAATTACTTGTTAGAAAACTTACCTTGTCGAAATTACAAATCTGTTGGCAGTATAGGGTGTAAAATTGCTGCAATTGTTGAGCAACAAGCAGATATCTACGTTTCTTTTTCTGGTAAGTCTGCCCCTAAAGACTGGGATCTAGCAGCTCCAGAATTAATTCTCACGGAAGCTGGTGGTAAATTTACTCACTTTGATGGCAGTTTTTTACAGTACAATACCGGAGATATTAATCAATGGGGTGGGTTACTGGCCAGTAATGGTCAGCATCACCAGAGCCTCTGTGAGTCAGCAACAAGGTTATTAGCAGAGTTTGCTGGTTAAGCTGATATTTCTGCACAAGTAACTACGCCACCCACGGCGCTACCTAATGAATTATGGCAAAAAATGGTAAAATTGAGACAGTTAATTGAACGTCCTTAGTCGTAAAAACCCAGCGACATGAGACAGAACACAGTGCAAATAATTGAGACAAATATAATTTATATTGAGTACAGCTAGTATCGCTATTCGTCAGAGAAAGGCTTGCTGCCAATGACATAACATGATTGCGAATTGCGTTAGCGTAGCTTCTCTGAAAGAGGCATTGCGAATTGTTTTTATGGTCTTTGCGGAACTAAAAGCAATAAAGATGTATCTTCCTGTATACTCACAAGGTGTTGTGGATACCATTAGTCTCCAATTTCTGGCTCTGGATTATCAGGAAAATGTTGCGAGTTTATCATCTTTTTATCGGTGCTATTTTATTAGTTTTTATGCCAGTGGGAGCAAAGTTTGTTCTCCCCCATTTTTCTAATGCGGTTGTAGACAAACCATCATCTGTGACAACGCCGGCTCAAAACACTCCTCCTCAAAGCAATTCTGCACTCGGCGCCAACGCGACAACAGGAAATATTTGGCAGAAGATTTTGGGTAGCACACCTACCCCAGACGGTTGGCTAGTTGCTCCTTGTGAGGGAACCGACAATCTGTTGTGTGTCTCCTCCCAGAAAAAACTTTTGGGTACAGTGGAAATTGGCGTTTATCCAGTCAAAAATCATCCAGATTTCCAGAAAAATTTAAGTTCTGCGGGGATTCCACTCGATACAAATGTGAATTACCAAAGTCCTGAGTATCAAAAGCAACTATTGACAGCACTTAAAACTTGGGTTGCAGACTTCCAGACAGCTCTAGCTAAAGACCGTCAAGTTACCTATAAAAATGACATTGTTTTCTCCGCACACCCCCCACAACAGACATCAGTTGGTAACCTGACAGGAGTACGCTACGGCTTCGTCAGTATCAAGAAAGATGGTGCAGTACAAGAGCAAAACATCGGTCATGTTGCCTTTGATGGTACTAATCTTTATGTAATTACTACAGCCTTTGACCCCGGTGCTGTCACAGGTAAGTTTGAGCGATTAGAAAATTTAGCAATTTTTCAACCTTACTTGGCGGCGATCGCAGATGATTTGCAGTTACCTGTAAAGTGATGATAGCAGTGGACTAACACGACTAATTTGGTAATAAAAAATTATTTTGGGGTGGGTGTCCTCGCCCGCACAGAACAGGCAAGATGCCTGTTCCACCATTAATTGAGCTAAATTTCCGCTACAGCACGTTCAATTAAGCGACGTGCTAAAGTTTGGGTACCTGTGTGTTCGTAGTAATTTGTGGACATATCCAAGAATGCCGCTAAGTAGTCTAACTTATCATCGGCTAGTTGGACGAAACTTTGTAAATTGCCCACTACTTTTTGGGGCGTTAAGTTGTTGGTACTGACTACCCCATTCATCCAACCTTTAACGGAGTCAAAGCTTTCGCCAATAAAGTTTAATTTACTACCAGCATTGTTACCGGGTATGGCATCTTTGATACCTTGAAAAGTTGAATTTTGTTCCAACTCTTGGGGATTCATCTGATTGATTCCAGATAATGCCTTATCGATGAAGTTGGGCCCTAAGGGTATTAAACCATCAACACAAACTAAAGCCACCATGCGAATCAGTGACTCACCACTGTATTCTCTCAAAGAAGCCACAAAATCGCCGATGCTATCTCCAGGGATGCCGTTGATTTGGCAGAAAGCCACCAATTCTGTGACTAATTTCAAAGATAAATCAATAGTTTGAGCTTTGTCGGCCTTGGGAGTCAAGTTATTTAAAAAACCCAATAAAGGAATTTTTTCCCCGACTTTGTTAGCCAATGCTGCTGCACCCAAAGCTTTATCTGTTCTGTCAACAGTTTGATACATCCACATAGCTCGTTGGTATCCTTGGGAACGATCATTGTAAAGATAAATCGCTCGTTCGCCAATCTGTTGAATTAAATCTTCGTCAGTTTCACCAGTAACAGTCTTAATAGTGTTGACAAAGCCGACCGTATTTTGCCATTGACCAGGTGCGACAAAATCGAGGGAGTTTAACATGGAAACAGTTAAACCGCTGGTTGGCAATTCATCAACCAACTCAAAAATTGGTTTATTCACAGAAATCTCCTAATTGAGTTGTTTTAATTCAATTTAGCCAGACCATCAAGATTAAATCTCTCGATCCAGGCGGCGCGATCGCTTGCTGTAAATGAAGGATCACGAGACAATACCTTAACTTGGTAGCGGTTATTTACCAGTACTGCGGTTTGAGTATTGCCAATTTCCCGCGCTGGATAACCAGCAATTTTTTTGGTGCTATTGGAGTAGCTGGCTGCTGTTGTGGGTGTGCTAGTGGTATCAGAAATAGCTAGCATGGCTAAATCTTGACCGTCTCTTTTTAACTTGGCTTCAGCAAAACCTTTTTTCTCTTGGGTAAATACTCGCTCGTAGCCGTCTCCAGTAGTGGGGAAAAATTTATTAAATTCTCCACCTTGAGTAGCAGTGTCAACAACTGCTTGACCTCTTTTTTGTTGAGTACTTTCTTGTTGTACCTGGTCAAAACGTCCAGGTTCTTGAGGAGTACAGGCTGTAGTTAGGAGTAGAACTGACAGCAATAAACTAACTAAAATTCTCCGCCCACGGGGGAAATTCATTGATGGTTTCTCCTTATTTGTTTTGTCATTAGTACTAATGGCTGGGAAATTTCTTTATTTTTGGTAAATCTGGCCATCAACCAAAATAACTGGGTTCATTCCCTGGTTTCCATTTAATATTGCACCCAATACTCGGCTGTTGTTCACCTGGTACTGATTTACCTGCTAATACCGCCTCTATCGCTGCGCGTAAATCTTCTCCTGTCACGGGTTTGTTATTGCTGGGACGGCTATCATCCAATTGTCCCCGATAAGCGAGCTGGCGTTCTGCATCAAATACAAAAAAGTCAGGTGTGCAAGCGGCTGTGTAAGCTTTGGCTACTTCTTGAGTTTGATCGAAACACAAGGGAAACTTAAAATCAAGTTCTGTCGCCATTGTTTTTAATGACTCTGGCGCATCATCTGGATATTTTTCTGCATCATTGGCGCTAATGGCCACAATTCCTAAATCACTGGTGAAGTAATCTTTACCTAACTGGGCTAATTCTGATTTGATATGTTTGACAAATGGACAATGCTGACAAATAAACATGATTAATAATGCTTTTTTTTCAGCAAAGGTGGCAAGAGAAATTGTTTTTCCAGATACCACGTCTGGTAGATGAAAATCTGGCGCTTGTGTGCCTAATGGCAACATTGTCGAAGCAGTTAAAACCATAGACCACCTAAACATCTCTGGCTATAAGTCACTGTAAAAATAGCACGAAATTATCCATAAAATTAGAGACGAGAAAATTCCCGTCTCTACAATTGCGTTAAAGATTATGTTGTTAAGATTAGTTTTTACAGACTTGTCAAAAGTCCGATGATGCCTTGTCCGGTGAGTACTTCTAATGCTATCAGAGAAACAAAGCCAATCATTGCTAAACGACCGTTGAGTAATTCTGCATAGGGAGTAAACCCCGTGCGATCGCCTTGCTCATCTACGTAAATTTTTGGCTCAATGGCGAAGTTGTTCATTAAACCTTGGTCGTCAACAATGGATGAATTTGTACGCATGTAATTTTTCCCGTTTTCTCTTATGTAAACAACTGTAACAAAGATATTAATATTTGTAAAGTATATGAATCCACCGAAAGGGATAAGATGGTGAATCGGGTTCATCATCATGTAGAACCAACAGTCTCCAAAACCTTATTTTTACGTAGTTTCAGCCAATGCATCGATTCCGAGTAGAGGTTATCGCCAAAACACCAAACCCGCAGCAAGTAATTTACGCTGCGATGCACCAAGACTATACCGATGGCTTCGTGTATGACGAGCGCGATTCATGGCCTACGGAGTCACAATGCGGTGAAATTATTGTGAAGCGACTGTTAGCAGGTGAGAGGGGACATTATGGGCCTCTTGAGCATCCTCAGATTGTTTTCAACTGCGGTTATTTTCCCCACAGTGTGATGCAGCAGGCTCGTACTCATCGGATTTCCGTATCATTCGATGTACAATGTCTGGCGGCGGATACTGAAATTACTTTTGTTAATTGTGAGGGTCAAAGTAGCCAGAAGCTGAAGAAAACTATTGGAGAGTTATACGAAATATGGAATAACGGAGAAACAGCAATCCGCCACAGATCGATTCGGGGAAGAAATGGAGAAGCCCCTGGTGAATATCGACGCGATTGTAAACAACGTATTCGTAAAATGCGATTGCGAGTTTTGAACGAAGAAACTGGCTTATTTGAAGTTGGGCATATTAAAGATGTAATGTGCAGTGGTCTTCAGCCTGTTTATCGAGTAACGTTGGAGGACGGAAAAACTTTAGATTGCACCGTTAACCATCGCTTATTCACCTCAGAAGGTTGGCAAACAATGGGTGATGCAGTTGGTTTAGTGACTAACTCTGATGGTACTGTAATCAAAATGTCTCAGCCTTGCTACTTAATGTGTAATGGTATGGCAGTAGTTGGCAATGGACTTTACAGAAACAGAGAATGGCTGGAATTTCAAATAAAAAACGGACGATCTGCATTAGAAATTGCACAACTGTCTCAATGTTCAATAAATACTATTAGAATTTGGGCTAGTAAATATGGACTAGTTTTAACCCAAAAAGATGGGAAATTTACTCCACAGCATAAACCTTGGAACTATAATCCCAATGCACTTTACCGTAACAAAAGTTGGTTAGAGGAACAGCTGAACCAAGGACTTCATGCAGATGAAATGGCCGAACTAGCTAATTGCTCAATAGAAGCTATAAAAAAATGGGTTTATACATACGGTTTATCGTTAAATAAAAAATCCCCTGGTTCAAAGACGCCTTGGAACAAGGGTCAAAGTGGTTATCACTTAAACCTTTCAAAAGATAGTCGTCAAAAACGTATAGACAACGCAAAGAAATATACAAAAAGAGGCGAAGAATCTAACTTCTGGAAAGGAGGGACATCTACTGAACGGGAATTGATAGGTGCATGGACAAGAGATGTTGCCCCTCAAGTGCATAATAAGTTCAACTTTATTTGTCAAAAATGTAGAGTTCGTGGTGGTGTTCTTCATGCTCATCATTTAATCCCTGTCTACGCTGATGAATCTGTTGCTTATGAATTTGATAATTTAATAACTTTATGCAAAGAATGTCATGAGTTTATTCATCAAAATAACCAAGAAGATGAATTTGCAAAATCTTATAACCCAATAATAGATACAAAAAATTGGCAATCTAAACCAAAAGCAACAGGAAAAAAATTGCGAGTACATCCGGTCAAAGTTAAGAGTGTAGAATACCTTGGACAACAAATGACTTACGACCTAGAAGTAGAAGGTTCATGGCATAATTTTGTTGCTAATGGAATAGTAGTTCATAACTCTTTTAGGTATACGGGGAACCAGTTTATTGATGTAGTCGAAGGTAAGAAAGACATTGAGGATGTTTTTTATCTGCGTCCGGTGGGATATTACTCTGATAGGCAAGGTAAAAAATATTACTATTCACCAGAACAAAGAACGGCAGATTTAGAATGGTGTCTCGAAGCAGCGAAGCGATACAAAGCTGATTTTGAGGGGGGGATGTCGGAGGAACACGCCAGAGGTAAAGTACCTTTTGATTATCGTCAGCATTTTGTAGTCAGTTTTAATTTAAGGTCTTTCATGCACTTTTGTGACATGAGAAATAAGAAAGATGCTCAACTAGAAATTCAGAAATTGTGTGAAATGATGTGGCCTCATTTTGCCGAGTGGACACCTGCGATCGCTCAATGGTATGAAAAGCAGCGTCTAGGTAAGGCGAGACTAGCACCGTGAAAAAGCAGGGGGCAGGGGGGCAGGGGGCAGG
>NZ_CAWUDM010000131.1:0-14461 GCF_963920855.1 Nostoc sp. CCY0012
ATTTTCTTTGTTATGTCAAGTTTTCTCTATACCAAATTAGATGAGCTTACCCTGCCTTCAAGGGCAGATAAGCATTTCTCCACAGTACGAGATGGTTGGTAAGTCAAGTTCTCCTTATACAGATGATTTCAATTGGTCATCAAGTTCTTTTTCAGAAGGCTTGGCAGGTGTCAAACTCAACGGCAAATGGGGATTTATTAATCAGAGTGGGACATTAGTAATTCCCTACCAATACGATAGAGTTCAGCAATTTTCTGGTGGTGTAGCAACTGTTCAAGCGAATGGTCTTTGGGGCGTAATAAATCCAGAAGGCAAATGGATAATCCAGCCTGTAGACAAGTCTTTTATTCAGTTTTTTCAAGGGATAGCAAAACTCGACTTGATTTCTGTAAATGAATCAAAGCAGCTAATCGGTGATCCCAATATCTATTGGGATAAATCAGGGCGGCTAGTCGGCGACTTCTACAATCCACCTAAGTTAGCTAAGGAGTTTCAGGAAGAACTTGCCATTATTGAGATACCGTTGCGGGCTAAACAGCAAGGACAGGATGTCTCTCCTGTGGTAGCAACCTCTGAATATAAATTTTTATCTTGGAATAAATGCGGTTTTCAGGATAAACAAGGAAAAGTTGTTATCAAACTACAATTTGATGGCTGTCGAAGCTTCTCAAAAGGATTAGCAGCAGTCCTAGTAGATAAAAAATGGGGCTACATTGACAAAACAGGCAAGTTCATTGTCAGTCCGCAATTCGATTATGCCGATAGCCTCTTTGAAGAACGTGCTTTAGTAGTCTCTAATGGCAAGATAGGCTTTATTGACAAAACTGGTAAGGTTGCCGTTAAACCAGAGTTTGACCCAAATCTCGGTTCCCTTCCTTCACCTAATACTACTGCTGAAGTTGAGTTATTGAGGTCAAACTTTAAAACGCATGCCCAGCAGCTTGCACCCAGTGATGTAGCGCGATATCGGTTTTCCAATGGGCTTGCAGTTGTTGGCAAAAATGATAAGTGTGGATATATCGATGAAACTGGTAAATTTGCCATTCAACCTCAATTTATTGGGTGTGAACCATTAGACCGCTACGGAGTTGCTGAAGTTAGTCAGAGTAGGGTTGGACAAGAAAGCCGCAACGAATCTCTTTACATTAATCGTGAGGGTAAAATATTTCCACAACAAATTACCCCTGATTCACTTAGCAAGTTCTATCCAGCTAGGATTAAACTGCTGACTTCACTGATGGCGTGCTTGTTGTGGATTGTTGGTATTAGCTGTCATGACTTTGGACGTGCAATTGTAGCGTCTTGGGGTGGTGGTTATTTAAGCTTCAATGCGCGTCGATATAACAATCCTCTATACAGTATCATCTTATCTGCATTAGCAGGCCCCATCGCTAATATACTTTTTGGATTATTTGCTATTAGTTCCTGTATTTCATTTTAGTCTTGCCTGGAACTGGCCGCACTGGTTCTCTGCATTTATTGTAGTTTTTATTAATTTGCAGTTCATCATAGCCCTGTTGAACTTGCTGCCAATTTCGCCATTAGATGGCTATCGAATTATTGCTGTCTGGCTACTATCCAGGCTACAAAATCGCAGTGGCATTGCATTTTTGATAGTACTGATTAACTGCTCGATATATGCTTTAGTCTCTTTTGTACCTGCTGCTGTCACGCTTGGTTTGGGAATTTCCGAGGAATTCTCTCAGATTGCTTGGTATTTATTTGATATTTGGTACACAGCATTGTCTTTGCTAGTTGTTGGTCTTTTTTATCTAATCTACAAACCAGCAGTAATATTTCAATTGACAGGTCTAGTGCTGGAAAAATCCTCACCCATATCAGCACTAAAGAACTACGACAGAGCAATCAAACTAGATCCTAAAAGCGCCTGGTCATGGGAACGGAAAGCATGGACTTTAAACAAAGTAGAAAATTTAGGGAACTGTGTAGAAACAATATCCGCTTTTGAAAAAGCAATTAAACTCGATCCTATTAATCGTTATAATCACTTTTTATGGCGATCGCTAATTGCAAATTTAATGCTATCTTTTGTACACGGTGGATCGCATGAACGACTGATAGAAGTTATTGAAAGATACACCGAACTTCATCCCAAGGATGGTTGGGGATGGGGTGCAAAAGCTTTAACATTAGACGAGATGGGAAATGATGAAGAAGCATTATTAGCTTGGGAAAAAAATATTAAATTTGATCCTAGCGATCGCAATAAATGGCGGACATGGACGAAATAATCAACTTTAGAACGTTTAAGAAGTTTAAACAAGCTCTAACTGATTTGAAAGTTCTCAGTGCTGAGTAATAATATATTGATTTGCGATCGTCGCTCTCAACCGCTTATTTGCTCATTATACTGCTCATAATTTCTCAAGTTTTACAACGCCGCCTGCAATTGCCTCTACCATTAATCTGTAACCTTCCATCAGTGACATACCGACAAGTGGATCTGACTCAGCTTCATCAATTGGAATGGTTAGTAATTGCTCATCCCAGACAACAATAGCTTCATATACATCAAACACACATTCACTACCATCTCCCAGAATTGCTCGTCCTCGCCTTTTCCAGGGTAGCTTTAATTCAGCAATGAAATCTGGCGGTAAGGATAACCAACCGTTAAAACCTGTATCAACAATGGCGGTTTGCTCATGTACTTTAGCATCAGCACCACAAATACGTAGAACGATAATTGGCTCGTAGTCAGCATTCACACTTCCAATAATCATTTTGTTTTGTGGATGCGACCAGCCCCAAACCGACGGACATAGCGAGAGCCAACACGCACAAACCAGATTTGTGCATCTGGGTAGCGAGTTTCAAGACGCTTTGAGGCATTGATTTCATCAGTATCGATTTCCCAGCCACCTGTCTCGATGTCGATTGCAACAATTTTGCCATAATTATTTGCTTCGACTTGTGGGCGCACTTGAGAGTCGTAGATTTCATCACCGCGACGAGCAAATTCTTCTTTACTGTAACGAGGTTGTCGTAATGCCATGTAATATCTCCTCCATAGTCTTAGACTACTGGTTAGGAAGGAAAAACTTCTCTAGCGTTTATTGTAAACTGGAGAGTTGAATTAGATTGGCTAATAGTGCGATCGCTCAAAAATTAAAGGTATTAGCTTATCTTATATGGACTAGAACCACTATAAGATCCACAATAGAAGTTGCCGGTTTGAGGCGCTGATCATGGAAGAATTATTCACTCTGAAAGACTTGCTTGTTAAGGGCGATGTTACAGGAGCGTTGGTTATTGTTGAAGAATTAACAGAAATGAGCCGAAATGACATAATCAAAACGATTCGTAGCTATGCAGTGATTTTGCTGTTGCATTTGATTAAACAACAAGCTGAAAATCGCACGACTCGCTCTTGGGAAGTCTCTATTCGGAATTCGGTTCTGGAAATTCAGCGGGAAAATAAGCGTCGTAAAGCTGGAGGCTATTATCTCGCGCCAGAAGAATTGTTAGAAATCTTAGCAGAAGCCTATTTAAATGCCAGTAATGAGGCTTCCTTAGAAGTAGAAGAAGGTCGTTATGAAGCCGAAGAATTAGAAAAGCTGGTTAACCGAGAAGAAATTATCAATCGTGCTTTGACTTTAATCTTACCAGGAGAGTCTAGTTAATTGGCTAAACAGCGACTCGATACATTATTAGTAGAGTTAAATTTATGTCCTTCTCGCGCCTTAGCACAGCGATTAATTCAGGCGGGGGAAGTGACTGTAAATCAGCAAGTAATTGATAAAGCTGGGACGGAAGTTGATATTGCAGCGCAAATTAAAATTAAAGAGCGATCGCGCTTCGTTTCTCGCGGGGGTGAAAAACTCGCTAAAGCTTTGGAATTATTTACAATTCCTGTAGCAGAACGCATTTGTTTAGATGGTGGTATTTCTACAGGTGGTTTTACCGATTGTCTTCTGCAAGCTGGAGCCACAAAAGTTTACGGAATTGATGTTGGTTACGGACAAGTTGATTGGGGTTTAAGAAATGATTCACGGGTAATTTTACGAGAACGCACCAATTTACGTAATCTCACACCCGATGAGTTGTATGGTGAGGGTGACCAGATACCTGATCTGGCGGTGGTGGATGTATCGTTTATATCCTTAACCAAGATTTTGCCTGCTGTATGGCGATTAACTCAATCTCCCAGGGATGCAGTATTGCTAGTCAAGCCACAATTTGAAGTGGGAAAATCCCGTGTAGGTAAAAAAGGCGTTGTCCGCGATCCTCATGACCAAGCTGATGCCATTTTCCAGGTATTGCAAGTAGCTCACGAGTTAGGATGGCAATACAACGGCTTAACTTGGTCGCCCATTACTGGCCCGGCTGGGAATATTGAATATCTTCTCTGGTTAAGAATGGATAGCGTAACACCACCGCCTGATTTAGATGCAATTAAGCAAGTAACACAATCAGCAATGTCTGAGTTACGAGATTAAACATCGTAGATGAGACATTCTATTGCTTCAGGATGAGTATCACAATAGCTTTCTAAAGCAGTTTTGCGTTGTTTTGACTGCTTTTGATGAGCTTTTTCAGCTTGTAATTCTTCCACAATATCCCAAGCCACTGCACAGCCAGCCGAATTGTCACCGTCTACTTCGCAGGTTTGACGAGCTTCTACGATGGCTTCTAAGATGGCTTCTTGAAGAGTTGTTTTCCCAGAGTTAACAGCGGCTTGAAGGACTTCTAGGGATGTTGTCATGATATTTTCACCTTTGGTTGAGTGAGGTTTTTTTAAGTGCTGATTGCTGAGTATTGAGTCCCTAGTCCCTAGCCTCTACAGGCAGTCTATGAGGACTACTACTTCCAGTTTAGTGAGACTTCTCGAAAGAGTCTGGTAGTGAACACCGACAAAAGAGGCAGGGGAGCGGGGAGCAGCACTTCGGCTACGCTCAGTGGACGGGAGCAGGGGAGAAGACCCCATCCATGATTGGTTCCGTCAAAATTCAGGATGAAACGCCAAATTTTCACCCTCATTTTTTATTAGGTCATTTTCCTAATTTTGCATCGGAAATTGGCAATTTCAACCCATTGTCAGCAGAATTTGATAGAAATTTTTAAATAGCAATAATTGAGCTATTATTTTTTAGTTTTTATTAATACTTTGTGCCTAATTCTTGTTGCAATCGATACAGAATTGTATTTTGGTCAACTTGAGAGAGAATTTCTTGAATTACTGTACTAGCTCCTAATTGCCCCCAAGTACAACCTTTTTCTAAATATACTTGAGCCGCTTTACCTACGGTATATGCACCATAAGCAGCAATTCCCCCTTGAGCGATCGCAGTGCCAGCATAGGCAGTAATATTTGTAGGGTTATCACCACTAGTGAGAGCAGCGGTACTCTTACCAAAACCTAAAAACAAACTACTACCTAATTCCCCCAAGAGCAAGCCACCAGAACTCAAAAAAATTGTCTTTAAAATTTTACTGGCTTCATAGCTTGTCATGGGTAAACCATATAACCGTGATAGCGAACGAATTAAAGCTAAATCGGCAATGGTACCGCAAATTACATCTAAGACAGCGACAGGATTTAGCCCTACCGCCAAAGCTTTATATTTAGTAAATTTCCAAATAATATCTTCGGCTTCTTTTTCGCGTAAGTCGATGGTTTTTTGGGCGATCGCCGCTTCTGCATCCCGTGCTTGAATCAGTGCATTTAAAGCTAGAAGCGATCGCCCTTCTCGATTGAGGATCTGCAAAATTGTCTGTTTAAGTTCATCTACTTGGGGTTGTGGTGTCTCCCATTCATAGCTGACACGACCATCAGGCCACTCAACACGCACTTCCATTGGTGCTGGTTCCGCCGCCACCATGACAATTTCATCCGGTAATAAAGGCTGTGCTTGGGGATTTCCTGCACCCAGTTGTTGCAAGTTATCATAAATTGCTGACCTATCGGTATCCGGATAAAGGTCTATCTTGTTAAATACCAAAATCAGTGGCTTTTGTGCCTGACGCAACTCTAGTAATGCTCGATACTCAGTCCGAGTAATATCCCCTGAGACGACAAACAAAATTAAATCAGCTTGACGTGTCACTTCTCGCGCCATTTGCGCCCGCGCTTCACCAGCAATTTCATCTAAACCAGGAGTATCAATTAATTCTACTAGTACCTTACCACCTGGTTGCCACCTGACAGAACGCGGCCATTGAGTGACACCATTAAGCGGGCCAGTTTGCAAAATTTTGTCTCCCAGTAAGGCATTTAACACGGCTGACTTACCTCGACTCACCAAACCAAAGACAGCAATCCTGATGACATTCGAGTCTAGTTTATTGAGTGTGGAGTTCAAAGCATCTAATTCTGGTTTTACCAAACCTGCTAATTCAGGGTTTGATGCAAACTGTCCTGACTTACGGAGGTATCCATACCAAGACAAAGCTTGTCTAAGACTAGCACGGGCGCGGTTTAAATGACTTTCTTGCAGATTACGCACGGAATTGAGTTAATTCAAGGTTGGACAAACAACAGGCTATATATTCATTTTGATCTAATTTCTCATTTATTAGGGCGGGTTTTTCAAGTCGCCAACATCCTCAAAGATGGGGAGATGGGATCAAAGCAATGACTAAACTCAGAATAGAGGATCATGTTCATTATCCCAACACTTGTTTTCATCCCAACTTCTGCCAGTATGTTGACATTGATATTCCTCTTCTATCCAAGGAATTGATGTAGGATGGTGCGAGCCTTCGATTACCTTGAATAAGGGGAATATTAAAGATGGGAAAGTCTTGAAGATCACAATTAATAGAGTGATCAAAAATCCGGATAAAATAATAACTTGGCTGTTACCGGGAAAAAGTTTTTCATAATTGTATGAGCCAATACTTTTTAGTCGGGATTTTAAATTTAAAAACATAAAATTTTAACCTATGAATGAAATTTAAATCAGAATTCAGACCATTGATATTGCAGTGAATTATGGAGAAAACTTATTTAAATTACCAAGGTATCGACAAGAAATTATTATACTTTTTACACATGGTTAGTTAAATAAAGTTTTGATAAAAAATGAATTAAACATTTATCAGATGTAGAGAACCGAGGAAAATCAGTGAAAAAAATTGGATTACTGGGTTTAATGCTAATTAGTTGGGGAATATGGTTTGGTTTACGTTCCTCAACACCCACCGTATCGTCAGTAGTAGCGAATACTACACCATTGCCACAAAAAAATATTCGCTACGAGCAACGCACTTTGCCTGAAAGCATAGTTCATATTTTATGGATACCCTCTAATAGCAGATTTTTGGTAACACCTGCATTATCAACAACACTAAAAACTATAGAGGAATTTGCTGACAATCATCAAGCGATCGCCATCTTAAATGCTGGTTTTTTTGACCCAGCTAATCAAAAATCTACATCCTATGTTGTACTTGCTGGTGAAATTGCTGCTGACCCTAAACAAAACGAACGGCTGGTGAATAATCCCAACTTAAAGCCTTATCTCAGCCAAATTTTCAATCGCTCAGAATTTCGTCGCTATGAATGTGGGCAAACTATCCGTTATGATATTGCCCTCCACAATGATGCTGCACCAGTAGGTTGTAAGTTAATTGATGCGATGGGTGCGGGCCCAAGTTTGTTACCAGAACTCAAATCTGTACAGGAAGGCTTTGTGGATCGTACCCAAGGAAGAGATGCATTGGGTAGTCAACAACCAAATGCCAGAACTGCCATAGGCATTACTAATGATGGCAGTATTGTTTTGGTCATGGTAACGCAAAAGCCTGCAACTTCTGTTTCTGGGATGACTTTACCAGGACTGGCGGATTTTATGAAAACACTTGGCGCCCAAAAAGCCATGAATTTGGATGGAGGTAGTTCTTCTTCCTTGTATTACAATGGCAAAACTGTTTACGGGAGGATGAATGCGGAAGGAAATCCTGTGAAGCGTCCCGTCAAGTCAGTTTTACTAATTCAAGAAAAATAATTAAATTCAATTTGACAAAAAAGTAACCACAGATAGTATCTGTGGTTTCATCTCCACAACATTTAGATTCACCAAAAATGGCAAAATAGAAACGCCATTGCCTACGCCTCTATATTTGCGATGTAAGAAATTACCACCATGTACGATTACCGTTTTCATCTACTCTGGCTTCCCGAATTACATCAGAAATCTCTTCAGCGTCTTTAACATGGTGAAGTGCTTTTTTCTCGCCATCAGGCTCATCCACAACGAAATAAGTTGGTACGGTAATGTGGTCACCTGTAATATCTGGTGAATCTACAGCGACTTGTTTGGCTTTCTCTTCAACTGATTGTGGTTGTTCGTCAATGCGATCGCCTGGATTGGCTGTTAAGTTTTTTTCCTTAGCTGTTGGTTCTTGGCGTGAATGCCAATCTTTACTAACTGGTTGGTTAATTTGATTTTCTTGTTCTTTATTCATGGTTAGAAAAATTAAAATTTCTACATTAACTAAGACTAATTTAGAAAAATACAGACAAAATGAGTTCCTTCCCAAGTAAGAGTTTGCGATGAGATTAGATAACCAGGAACAGGGAATAGCTTTGAAAGTCTTTTGGTATTTGGTTTCTCTGCTAAATTGATGTCCGAACCTTTACTGCAAATGCTATAAAACCTCAAGGCTTTCGAGGGAATTTTCTCACAATTGACAAATAATCATGAATCTGGATATCCAGCACATGAAAAGTGTTAAATCACCTCTTACTGAAGATAGAAACTAAATTTAATTAGCAGATTTAAAAGGTGTATATTTTCCACCTAATGCTTCTACTATGGTGCGAGTATTTGCTGCCATCATTTTGATGTAGGAATCACCTTCACTTCCAGGTTCACCAATGGAATCAGAGTATAATTCGCGCGGTGCTAACTGTACACCTGCTTCTTGAGCAACAGTTTTGATTAAAGCAGGGTTAATTGTAGTTTCGGCAAAGATTGCAGGTACATCTGATTTTTTAATTGACTCCACCAATCGCTGTACTGTTTGGGCGCTGGGTTGTTCTTCGGTGCTAATACCAATTAAAGTCCCGGCCATGGCAATGCCGTAAGCTTGCCCATAATATTGAAAAGCATCATGGGTGGTGACGAGTTGGCGTTGTGCGGGGGGAATAGTTTGTATCTGTTGATTTATCCAACTGTGCAACTGCTGTAATTCACTAGTTAGGTGTGATGCTCTTTGGGTAAATTCTGCTTGGTCTGCGGGAGATAATTCAATTAAAGCATCTCGGATGGCATTGACCATTGCGATCGCATTCTCCGCATTACCCCAAACGTGAGGATCGGGGGTATTTTGTCCTTGGCTTGCGTCTAGTTTTAAGGGTGGAACAACTTCCCCTACGGCTAACTTTCTTGCTTCACTTCCCGCAGCATTCATTAATTTAATGATTCCTGGTTCTAGGTTGTAGCCGTTATACAAAATCAAATCGGCTGTTTCTAAAGTTCTGCTATCAGCTGGTGTTGGTTCGTAAACGTGGGGATCTACTCCTGGTTTCAGTAGACTAGTTAGTTGAATTTCATCGCCCCCAATTTCTTCAGCCAAATCAGCAATGATGGTATTAGTCGCCACTACTAGTGGTTGACCATCAGCCCCAGGCGCAATGCGGTTAGAGTCTACCTGGGTACATCCATTGATGGATAGTCCTAACATAACTCCTACCAATGTTTGCCATAAGTATCCAGCTTTTGACCGAGTTTTCCCATTCATGGACTTGTTACACTGAATTTCATATTTTTCTCATTTTCAGGTTACATTATTCTCATAATCTTTTCATTTTTTATGACAAATTGCCGCCAAAAGCCCATGAGAAGTGTTAATTTTCCCTTCCAAGCTGAGTCAAGTCTTGCTCCTGTTTACTCTATGAAAGATATCCCAACACCCACAAATGCCAGCATTAATATTGCCCATGTAGGAGTGCATTACCGGACACAAGCAGCCTTAACAGACATTAACTGTATTGTCAAACCAGGAAAGATCACAGGGATTTTTGGCCCTAATGGTGCGGGAAAAAGTACCTTAATGAAAGCCATGTTGGGTTTGGTTCCTTTAAGTAGTGGTTCAGTACTCTATCAGGAAAAACCATTAATGCAACAATTAGAGAAAGTTGCATATATCCCCCAGCGTAGCCAAATTGATTGGACTTATCCGGCGACAGTTTGGGACGTGGTAATGATGGGACGAGTCAAAAAAACAGGTTGGTTGCGGAGCTTTTCAGCGGTTAGTCGCCAAGAAACCAAAAACGCCCTCAAAAGAGTGGGTATGTTTGAATACCGTGATCGTCCCATTGGTGAATTATCCGGGGGACAACAACAACGGGTATTTTTAGCTAAAGCATTGACACAACAAGCAGATATTTTCTGTTTTGATGAACCGTTGGTAGGCATTGATCAAAAAACGCAATTTATCATTTTTGAAGTCTTTCATGAACTCGCCACTGCTGGTAAAATTGTGTTGGTAGTTAACCACGATTTAGGCGAATCAATTACTCACTTTGATGATTTAATTTTACTCAATTGTGAATTAATCGCCACAGGTGGACGACAACAAGTGCTGACCAAAGAAAATTTATATCGTGCTTATAACGGTCAGGTAATGTATTTTTCTGATGCTGCGTAAAATAGATATTAATTTTTGCCTGAGCGGATTATCCAATAAATTTCTATGCTAGAAGCATTAATTGAGCCATTGCAATATGGCTTTATGCAGCGATCGCTGATCATTGCCATTATAGTTGGCTTGCTGTGTGCCGTTGTGGGCAGTTACTTGATGGTGCAAAGACTAGCCTTACTGGGTGATGCTATCAGTCATTCTGTATTGCCAGGACTAGCGATCGCCTTTATGGTGGGAGCAAATATATATATAGGGGCCTTAATTGCCGGGATTATCAGTACAATGGCCATCGCCTGGATTAAAACGCGATCGCCTATCAAGGAAGATGCCGCAATGGGCATAGTTTTTTCGGCTTTTTTTGCCCTGGGTATTACCTTAATTACTGTTGTTCAAAAAACTCAAAAAATCGACCTGAATCACTTTCTGTTTGGTAATATTCTCGGTGTTACCAGTGATGAAGTTCGAGACACAGCTATTATTGCAGCCTTAGTTTTAATAGTTATTGTTTTATTATATAAAGAACTTTTATTTTACACCTTTGATCCCTTAGGCGCTCAAGCCGCAGGTTTGCCAGTCAATAAATTAAATTTTGGTTTGATGCTGCTGATTGCTTTAACAATTGTTGCCAGTATGAAAACTGTAGGTGTCATTTTAGTATTGTCACTGTTAATTACACCGGGAGCAACAGCTTATCTTTTAGTCAAGCGCTTACATGAAGTGATGATTTTAGGGGCATTGGTTGGTGTAATTTCTAGTATTAGTGGTATGTACCTCAGCTACTTTTATAATTTACCCTCTGGCCCGGCGATAGTGTTAGTTGCATCAGGATTATTTCTTTTAGCATTATTATTTAGTCCCAGGCATGGTGTTTTGATCCCAAATAGGAAGAAAACATAGATTTTTTACCTCACATCTCCTGGTTCGTTCATTTTTTGGCATAACCAGCAAATATACTAATTTTTAGATTAATCCTAGCGATCGCATTATTCTCACGTTTGGTGGTAGAGTGCGATCGCGCTACAGTTCAGGTGTTTGATTTGATGGGGGAAGATTTTGCTAGCTTAGAAATTAGTGACGGTTGCTAATTATTTTTCACTCACTTCATAGAACCAGATGATTGTCTTACCTTCTTCTTTAAGAAAAGCACGAACTTTCACAGAATCATTAGAGCAAGACTTATCATTGGCGTCGTTCATATTATCCCACACTTTTTTGGCTGGTTCATCACCACTTTGATTTATATTGCCAACGTTGATTTTTCTCCTGCCAATTGTAGGCCAAGAAGCAGAAAATTGTATAAACCCGGAACCACCTTCAACTTGATAGTTAGCTCCGAAAGAAAATGTATTAACTGTGCTAGTTTCTTCTACTATTTCTTGAAGACTTGTCCTAGCTGGAATATCTCGTAGAGTCCAAATTCCTGAATCATTTTTAACACCAGAGTATTTAAGATTATACTTGGTTTTATTTACTACTTCCATAATGTAATTTTTATCATAGGTTAAAAGTTTGAGAATTAAATCTAAATTCTCGATAGGATCAATTGTCAATTCAATTTCATATTGACCCATGTTTATTTTTGCTTTATTATCAATAGGCTCAACAAAGCAAGTATCAACCTTATATGTATCTTTTTCTTTGATAATTTGCCATATTTCTCCCTGAGATTTTTCAACATCGATTTGCACAAAAGTTGGATGTTTTTTGCCCATATCTGGTTTGGATGGACAATTAAATCCAGTATTGACATACTGAATGGGAAAATCCTTAATTCCAGAAATAGGTTTATGGGTGTGTCCCATGACAACAAGTTCTGCACTTTGTTGGTGAGCAAGTTTTTGAGCAAACCAGGCCAGATAAACATCATGTAGGTTTATATCGGCTACGATTGCCTTAATAGCATCTGATTTACCTTCTTTATTTTTCCATTGAGTCCATAAATTTGCATAAATACTTTTACCTTCTTGGAGAGTAGTTTCTTGGCCATGTGCTAGTTTTATTGTCTGCGTTTCACTCATTTGAGTTGACCTAGCAATAACATCAAGAATCAGTCCAGAAAGTGATACTTGAGGATTTGAACCACTGAGTAAATCGGGAATTACCTTTTTGATTTCTTCTACTATTCCAGGGAATATATCCCAACCACCTGGATCTCCTGAATCTTTTAAGTCAGCTACAGTTTCACCTGGCTTAAGTTGCTGGCTCCGCATAAAAGCAACTGCACGAGTAATAAATTGACCCAAGGGTAATGGTGCTATTGGATTACTATCATAGAATGGCGCATTAAACATTGTATAAATATGCCCATGAGTGCAAACAATTTTCTTGTTTTCAACCAGAGGATAGTAAATATCCCCAGGCGACAATTTAATTTTGTAGCCTTGAGGATTTTGAATTTTGTCTAAATCTTCCTGGGTAATGGTCATGTCGTGGTTACCACGTACATAAGTGACTTTACCTTCAAGCGCAGTCATGACTTCACTGAGCTTGCCATCGGCACCAAAAAGATTTGGGTTAGCAGCCATAATAGCATCGAAGCTAGGCGGTTCTTCATGGGGAGGATAAGTCCAAAAATCGATTATATCTCCTAATAAAATTAGTTCTTTAACAGAAGAAGCATTATTAATTACCCAATCTAAAACTGTTACCAAATAAGGCTCATGCAAGTCTTTTTGATACCAAACAGTTGGCGCATTTGTCCCAATATGAATATCGCTTAGTACAACAATTTTGCTTTTAGACATTGAATTGATCCTATTGTTTTTTCACGAATTGCTAACGGATAAACCCTATCTTTTCTCTGATATTTACAAGAAAAAATGCCCATGCTCTGGCAACACGGACAGACTAAAAGTCTGGGGCTAGACAAACCAAGTCCGCAAATCGACTGCGCAGACTAATCTTAGCCTGCTCAAGTAAGCCTTATTTTTATAGCCTCATCCTTCTGGGGTGTAAATGGAAGATATAGGTGAGGCTATTTTTGCTTTGATGGACTTGTTAGTTAGGCTTCAATAAATATATTTCTATGAAATAAGTTGAAGCCTAAACTAATTTTAATTTGTCTTAGAAATACCAACCAAAAGCAACAATTAATTTTGGGTTATTTCGTAGAACCAAATGATGGTTTTACCTTGTTCTTTAATGAATGCACGAACTTTTACAGAGTCATTAGAACAAGACTTATCATTTGAGTCATCCATCTTATTCCAAACTGTTTGTGCTGGGTTAAGCCCATCTTGGTTAATACTGCCGACATCAATTTTTCTTCTACCAATTATAGGCCATGAAGCTGCCAATTGGATAAAACCAGATCCACCTTCTATTTGATAGTTAACAGCAAAAGAAAAAGAATTACAATCAAATTGTCCAACTGCTAGCTCACGTTGAGCAATATCACTAAGAGGCCAATTTTCTGAATCATTGTAAGCACCTACACGTTGGAGAGTATAATTAGTTTTATTGGCCACTTCAATAACATACTTTTTATCATATGTTACCAGATGAATTAATTGGTCTACAGTTTGATTTACATCAATTTTGATTGCGTCTGTTACTGCCATAGTATTTGATTCCTTTTTTTTGTTACTTCACGTGTGCAATTGTTTAGTATTGTTGGGATTTGGAAAAGATTGTGTTTACCTTTAACCTATCCACTTGTAAGACGTATTTAGAAAGTAATTCCTGAATTTTTGAATTAGCAGTTTCTTTTTTAGGCGTGAAATATCTGCAAACTAAACAAACTATCAATATCAGGAGATGCGCGGGACGGTAGCATAACCTCTCTCCATCCTTTCCCCAGGGTAAGAGCATCTCAATCAGGCTTGACACAAGGAATCAGAAGAATCTAAAG